>QCMO01000001.1 GCA_003213695.1 Pelagibacteraceae bacterium AG-422-C23
ATGCTTAAAATAAATAATTTAAATGCAAATATAGAAAATAAATCAATTCTAAAAGGTTTTTCTCTAAATATAAATCCTGGAGAAGTGCATGCTATTATGGGCCCAAATGGATCTGGAAAAAGCACATTGTCAAACATACTTTCTGGTAAGAAAGGTTATGACATATCTGGTGAAATATTGTTTGAAAATAAAAATTTGTTTGATCTTGAGACTGAAGAAAGAGCCCATAAAGGTATATTTTTAGCGTTTCAATACCCTTTAGAAATACCTGGTGTAAATACAAATATATTTTTAAAAACTTCCTTAAATGCAGTAAGAAAAGCTCGTGGAGAAAAAGAGCTCGATGCTATTGAGTTTTTAAAACTTGTTAAAGAAAAAGCAAAAGAGCTTAAATTTGATGAAGAAAAACTAAATAGACAATTAAATGTAGGTTTTTCTGGAGGTGAAAAAAAGAAAAATGAAATTTTACAAATGTCAATGTTGGCTCCCAAATTATCAATTTTAGATGAAACAGATTCAGGTTTAGACATTGATGCTTTAAAAGTAGTTGCCGATGGAGTTAACACTCTTAGAAACAAAAATAATTCTTTTTTAATTATCACTCATTATCAAAGATTATTAGATTATATTAAACCAGATTTTGTTCATGTTTTAATGAATGGAAAAATAATAAAATCAGGTGGTCCAGAATTAGCATTAGAATTAGAAAAAAAAGGATATGAAAGTTTTAATTAAATGACTGAAAAATTACAATTAGATTTTGATAAAATAACTAAAACTTTAAATATTTCTAAAAAAGAAATTGATTTAAAAAGAAATTATTTAGAAAAATTTATTGAGAAAGGTTTTCCGAGCAGAAAACAAGAAAATTGGAAGTTTTTAGATATAAATCAAATTATTAAAAAAAATATTAGTGATTTAAGTTTTTTCAATGATTATTCTATACCAAATAAAATCGATTCATCTATTTTTGTTGATGGTTTAGAGCACAATAAAATTATTTTTATTAATGGAAGAATAGAAAAAATTGATTTTAATTACGAAGATCAAAATAAAATTCAAATAAGTGACAAAATAGAAAAAAAAATTTCATTTGATAATGAAAATTCCTTAATTGATTTGAATAATGCTTTAACAAATAAAGTTTTTAAAGTTTTAATTAAAAAAAACTATTCATTAAATAAACCATTAATCATATATCACTCTACAAATAAAAAAATTAAGTCAAAAAATATTAATTTGAGACTAGATTTTGAATTAGAAGAAAATAGCTCATTAAGATTGGTTGATTATTTCACTGATAGTTCAGATAAAAATTTTACAAATATTCTATATAATTTTGATTTAAAAAAAGACTCTATTCTTAAAAATTATAAAATTGACAAATTTATTAATAACAATTTGAAATACTCATTTAACAATATTGAACAAGAAGCCAACAGTATTTCTGAAACATTTATATTATCTTCAGGTTCAAATTTCTTTAAAAACGAAGTTAATTGTAACCTAAAAGGTGAGCACTCTTCTGCCTTTGTAAACGGTATTTTTTCTTTAAAGGAAAATCAACAGCATGAAATTAGAACTACAATTAATCATTTAGTAGAAAATACTAAAAGTTATCAGCTAATTAAAAGTGTTCTTGGTAAACTTTCAAAAGCAGCTTATCAGGGAAAAATATTTGTGGACTCTAAGGCTCAAAAAACTGATGGATATCAATTAAGTAAAGCCATTTTAATGGATGAAACTTCGGAGTTTAATGCAAAACCAGAATTAGAAATATATGCTGATGATGTTAAATGTTCTCATGGATCTGCATCTGGAAGTTTGAATGAGAATTCAATTTTTTATTTGATGTCACGTGGTTTAAATTATCAACAGTCAAAGGAACTTCTGATAAATGGTTTTTTATTAGAAGTTGTTGAAAAGATTACGGACTCAGAAATTAAAAACTTAATTAAAAACATGATTGGCTTAAAAGAATGAACATAGAAAATATAAAAAAAGAATTTCCTATTTTTGATGAAAAAATCCAAAATAATGATTTGGTTTACTTAGATAGTGCTAATTCTTCACAAAAGCCAAAGGTTGTACTAGATAGAATCAACGAGTTTTACACAAAACAATTTTCAAACGTTGGAAGAAGTGTGCATTATTTGGCTGTAGCAGCTACAAATTTATATGAAAATACAAGATCTTCAGTTCAAAAATATATTAATGCTAAAGATAAAAATGAGATTGTTTTTACTAAGGGCGCAACAGAAGCTTTAAATCTTGTAGCAAATACTCTTGGCCAAACAATCATAGAACCAAATGATGAGATTTTAATTACTGAACTAGAACATCACTCAAATTATGTACCTTGGCATTTTTTAAGGAAATCTAAGAATGTGAAAATAAAGTTTGCTGAAATTAATGAAGATGGCGATATTCCAATAGAAAATATTGAAAAAGAAATAACAGATAAAACTAAAGTAATAGCTATAACTCATTTGTCTAATGTTACAGGAGCTGTTTTACCTATCAAAGAGATAACTCAATTAGCTCATTCAAAAGGCATCATTGTTGTTGTAGATGGCTGCCAAGGTGGACCACACTTAAAACTAGATATGCAAGATTTAGATTGCGATTTTTATGCTATTTCATGTCACAAAATGTATGGACCAACTGGACTTGGTGTTTTGTATGGAAAAAAGAAATGGCTTGAACAACTCCCTCCATATCAAGGAGGCGGAGGTATGATTAATGAAGTCAAAAAAGATAGAATATCCTACGGTGAGCTACCAAATAAATATGAAGCAGGAACAATGGCAACAGCACAAGTAATTGCTTTTGATCAGTCGATAAAATTTTTAGAAAGCATTGGGATTGAAAATATTATCAAACATGAAAAAGAATTAATTGAGTATGGGCAAGAAATTTTAAAAAAAAATAACTCTGTTAAATTAATTGGAAATCCTAAAGAAAGAGGAGGTGTATTATCTTTTACTATAGAGGGTGTACATCCTCATGATATTGCAACTATTCTAGATGAAACTGGAGTTGCAATAAGAGCTGGACACCATTGCTGTCAAATTCTTCATGATAAACTAGGAATTTCAGCTAGTGCAAGAGCTTCTCTAGGAGTTTATAATACTAAAAATGATTTAGATAAACTTAATGAAGGAATTAACAACTGTAAAAAAATTTTTGACTTAAAATGAACTTAAAAGAACTTTATCAAGAAATAATTTTAGAACACGGTAAAAATCCTAGAAATTTAAGAAAGACAGATAATTTTAACAAGGATGCAAAAGGAAATAATCCTTTATGTGGAGATAATGTACATGTTTATTTAAAATTAAACGATCAAAGAAAAGTAGAAGATATATCATTCGAAGGAAGTGGGTGCGCTATATCAATGGCATCAGCTTCAATTATGACTGATCTAATTAAAGGTAAAAGTGACAATGAAGCTAGAGAAATTATAGAAGATTTCTTAGGCATGATTAAAGAAAACCCAGAACTAAAAACTAATTTATTGAAAGATGATGATAAAACAAAATTAATGTGTTTGTCAGGTGTAAAGCAGTATCCAATGAGAGTTAAATGTGCTACTTTATCGTGGCATACTTTGATATCTGCAATGGAAAATGATGGAAAAGAAATAAGCACTGAAAATTGATATTTATGGATGTAAAAAATAAAATTATTGATGAAATTAAAAAGATTTATGATCCTGAAATACCAGTTAATATTTATGAGCTTGGACTAATTTATGATATTCACGTAGATAATAAAAAAGCAAAAATTAAAATGACATTAACATCACCTAATTGTCCTGTAGCTGAGAGCTTGCCAAAAGAAGTAGAAGATGGTGTAATGCAAGTTGAAGAAATTGACAATGTTGATCTTGAATTAGTTTGGGATCCACCTTGGACTAAGGAAATGATGTCCGAAGCAGCAAAACTAGAATTGAATTTATAATGAGTCAGATAATAAAATTAAGTGATAATGCAGCATCTAGAATTAAAGAAATCATGTCTAGTGCTGAGGAAAACGCTTTAGGTGTAAGAATTTCAGTTAAGTCTGGTGGTTGTGCTGGAATGTCTTATGTTTTGGAATATTCAAAAAAAGTTAATCCTAATGATGAGGTTGTTGAAGATAAAGGAGTAAAGGTTTTTATAGACCCAGCTGCAGTAATGTATTTGTTAGGAACCGAAATGGATTTTAAAAAAGAGGATTTTTCCTCAACTTTTGTGTTTAATAATCCCAACGAAACTGAGAGATGTGGTTGTGGGGAGTCCTTTAAAATCGACTAAAATTGTATCCCATAAGTTGCATAGCAGTATTGCATAATATGCATAACTAGTGTATAAGATTCTTATGAATAAATTTGAATTTAAAAATTTAGTTAAGAACCTTAAAAATTCTTTAAAAGAAAAAACTTTTTTTAAAGATTTACGTAAAGAGGTAAATACTGGAGCAAACGGTACTCAAGATTACGTTGTAAAAAAAGGTGTTAATAAAGATACAGTTGCTACAACAAGACAGTAACTAACTGCTATAATACATCTCAAATTCAATCGGATGAGGAGCATGTTCGAACTTATGAATTTCCTCAAACTTTAATGCAATATAAGCATCGATTTGGTCATCCGTAAATACACCTCCCTGTGTAAGAAACTCTCTATCTTTATCGAGACTCTCCATTGCTTCTCTCAATGAACCACAGACTGTAGGTATAGCTTTAACTTCTTCAGGTGGCAATTCATATAAATCTTTATCAAAAGACTCTCCTGGGTGAATTTTATTTTTAATTCCATCTATTCCAGCCATCAACATAGCAGCAAAAGTTAAATATGGATTACCAGATGCATCTGGAAATCTTATTTCACATCTTGCCCCTTTTTTACTTAATGTTATAGGAATACGACATGATGCAGATCTGTTTCTTGCAGAGTAGGCTAGTAAAACTGGAGCTTCAAATCCAGGTACAAGTCTTTTATAACTATTAGTTGTAGAATTAGCGAATGCATTTATTGCTTTAGCATGTTTTAGAATTCCACCTATATAATGTAATGCAGTTTCAGATAAACCAGCGTAAGCGTCTCCAGAAAAAACAGGTTTGTCACCTTTCCAAATTGATTGATGAATATGCATACCTGATCCATTATCACCAGCCACTGGTTTAGGCATAAAAGTTGCTGTCTTGCCAAAAGAATGTGTAACCATTTGAACAACATATTTATACAACTGAACGTTATCTGCTTGGTTCACAAGAGTGCCAAAATACATTCCTAACTCATGTTGACTTGGAGCAACTTCATGATGATGTTTTTCAACTTTAATGCCAACATCTTTCAAATTTTTTAAGTATTCACCTCTCATATCTTGTTCACTATCGACTGGGGGAACAGGAAAATAACCACCTTTGACAGGAGGTCTATGTCCCATATTACCATTTTCATATTCTTTACCAGAATTGTAGGGACCTTCTTTACTATCAATTTTAAAACCACATTCATTCATGTCATTTTTAATTCTAACATCATCAAAAACAAAAAATTCTGGTTCAGGACCAAAAAAAGCTTTATCACCAATTCCTGAGGATTTTAAATATTCCTCGGCTTTTTTTGCAACTCCCCTAGGATCTCTTTCATAAGGAGTTTTCTTAACAGCATCAAGGATATCACAAAATAATACAGCAGTATTGTGTGATGTAAAAGGATCTAAGAAAAATCTAGAAGTATCAGGTTTTAAAATCATGTCGGACTCATTAATAGCTTTCCATCCCGCAATTGATGACCCATCGAAAAAAACACCATCTTTTAACATATCTTCATCTACTATAGAGGAGTCCATAGTTAGATGTTGTAACTTACCTCTTGGGTCAGTAAATCTTAGGTCTACAAATTCAGCTTCTTTATCTTTGATAAACTTTAAAACATCTTTAATGCTCATTTTTTCTCCTATATAAATCTGTACGTTGTATTACCAAATAAAGACTGATAGATAATGCTCTTTTACTTAATAACACCTATGCATTTTTTACATAAGTGTATATTTTAATAATTAAAAAAACTAACAATTAAAAGTTGAATAATGAGTTTATTAGACAAAGAGCCGGTTAAACGAGTTGAAAAAGTATTAAAAGCATTCGATCCAAAAATGAGCATTATTGTTTTAGATAGTTCTGCAAGAACCGCTTTAGAAGCAGCTTCGTCTTTAGGTTGTGAGGTAGGTGCTATTGTTAAAAGCTTGCTTTTTAAAACAGAAGATCAGTTTACACTATTTCTTGTTTCAGGTGATAAAAAAGCTTCACTTAATAAGATTAAAAGAACACTGAAAATAAAAGCTGCTTTAATGGCTTCGGCTGAGGAGGTAAAGAATATTACTGGCTACACTATCGGAGGAGTTTCTCCTGTTGGTCATTTAAGTAAAATTGATATTTTTATTGATAATTCTTTAGAAAAATTTGATTTTTTATTTGCTGCAGCTGGACACCCAAATTGTGTGTTTAAGATTAAATTTTCAGATTTACAAAAAATTACCAAGGGACAAATTGAGGAAATAACTGAATGAGACAACCTAAATTAATAGATTATTTATTATTAATCTTTTTAGCACTTATATGGGCTTCTGCATTTTTTAATATTAAAATTGCTACTTTTTCTTTTGGTCCAGTTACAATAGCTTTTTTACGTGTTTTTTTTGGAGCAATACCAGTTTTATTACTTTGTTATTATAAAAATATAAAAATTGAAGCTTTTTCACAAGATTGGTACTGGTTTGCTATAATAGGATTTATTAATTTAGTTGCTCCATTTTTTTTGATAGCTTATGGGGTACAATCTGTTCAAAGTAACTTAGCAGCTATTTTAATGTCAACCACCCCTTTGAGTTCGACAGTATTAGGTCATTTTTATACAAAGAATGAAAAGTTTAATTTTATAAAAACTTTTGGAATTTTAATTGGTTTTTCAGGAATACTTTATTTATTTTCTGATAATTTATTGATTGATGAAAATAACATTTTTTCAGCTTTATTAATTCTTCTTGGATCAACATGTTATGTAATTGGAGGTGTTTTAACATTAAAAATTAGTAAGAAAAAAAATGAAAATGTGACAGGATCAATTTTAATTTGGGCTGTAATTATTTTGGCACCACTAACTATTTTAATTGAACAACCTTGGAACATTACACCAAGACTAGACTCAACTATATCAGTTGTATATCTAGGATTAGTCTCCACTGGAATAGCGTGGTTGTTAAGATTTAGAATTTTAGTCAATAACGGATTAATTTTTCAATCGCAAGTATCTTATTTAATTCCAATCTTTGGGACAATTTTAAGTTATATTTTCTTAAAAGAGCTCATAACTACCAAGGTTCTCGTTTCATTAATTGCAGTTTGTGTTGGTATTTATTTTGTCAAAAAAGCTAGATAAAAATATCATTAATCTTTTTTTCTAAAATTAGAGGGACGATTTAAAAAAGAATTATACAAACCTAGAAATCTATACAAATATTTATCTTTTTTATTTTTTTGAAATGTAACAAAATAAAAAGAAACTTTTATTAAAGATTTTATAAATTTACCAATCATCTGATAAGATGCATAAAAATAATTATAATTTTTTTTATAAAAGTAAAAACTAGACCACATCCAATGCCATTCTCTTAAATTGTCTAAATTTATATTTTGTTCATCTTTATCCTCAATCGAACTCTGAAAACCAAGGTGATGAATTTTTAGTTTTTGTGATGTAAAAATATTTTCACCTTTTTTGGAAATAGATTTACACAAATCAACTTCTTCAAAATATAAAAAAATTTTTTTATCAAAGATTTCTTTATTCTCAAATTTTTTGAGATTTATTAACATTGAGCAGCCAGTGACCCAATCAACTTTATGAAGAATATCTATTTTATTGTTTTTAAAGTCTTCTTTAAATTGATTGTTTTTTCTCTTTTCAAAATATCCTGCTGGCATAAAAACTTTATCATTTAAGTACTGACAACCAATAATTGTGAAATCCTCTGCTTTCTCTACTACTTCAACAACATTATTAAAAAAATTTTTTTCACAAATTACATCTGGGTTTAAAATTAAAGCATAATCTGTATCTATTAATTTTAGAGCAAAATTATTACCATTTCCATATCCTAAATTTTCACCAGAACATCTTATTTTTACATTATGAAAATTTGATAAAATTAGTTTTTCATGAATAAAATTATTTGAGTTTTCAATAATTATAATTTTTACTTTTGGATCTATTGAATTTAGACAATCAAGAATGACCTTCTCTGGGGTTTTGAAAGTAACAATTACAACAGTGAGATTGTTTAGATTTTTCATCTATAAGCTCATACTCTACAAAAATATTAAACAAATTTCTTTAAAATTTTATATTAAATCAGACATTGCTTTAATATGAGAAGGTCTTGTTTCACAACATCCACCTAATATAGTTGCACCTGAATCTTTAAATTTTTTAGCAAATTCTGCCATTTTATCAGGAGTTAAATCTTTTCTTTGTCCTAAAAATTCATTCGGATTTCCTGTTTTACTTTTTTTATAGGCACCTGTGTAATTAGGTTTAGGATTAGTTTTGATAAATGCATTCAATTTAAATCCAAAAGGAACACCTAAACTTTTAATTTCTTTTAGGTTAAGTTCATAATTTTCTGGTGAAACACAAGATAAAATAATACCCAATAATTTTTTATGGTTTATTTTTTTGATTATTTCAGAGATTTTTTCTCCGCTTGGTAGATTAGTTCCCTCAGAAATATGTGCTCCAATTAGATAAGGTTTGTTAAATTCTTTTATACAATCAATAACAATTTCAAACTCTCTTACACTACTTAATACGTCAAAATAGAAAAAATCTATGAATGGGTTTAATAATTTAGCTTGACTATAAAAGTTATCTTTTATCTCATCTAGTGGTCTTGGATCTGCTTCATAGGTGAGATACTGTGGGGGCAATCCTCCTGCTACTAAAACATTCGGAAAGCAATTTTTTGCCTTCTGGGCAATTTCACCAGCTTTAATATTTAGATATTCAAATTTTTCTTCAACATTATTATCTCTTAATCTTATTTTTCTAGTTGTAAAAGTAGTGGTTACGATGACCTCAGCACCAGCTTTAATAAAATCTTTATGTGTATCTAATAAAAGATTATGATATTTTTCATTGAGAAGAGCATTTGCACTCCACAGGGTTCCGTTAGGTGCCATTCCTCTAGCAAGTAATTCTTGTCCCATACCGCCATCTAAAATACGTGTCTTTTTAAAGAAGTTTATGTCCATAAAATTAATCCTTTCAAGCACTTTAGTTTATATTTGCCGGTTGATTAATTGAGATTTTCCGTTTTAGCTGTTAACGCCCGCAATAGGATCAAATCGGCTATATCTTTATAATTTAATAAAAAAAAAAATCAATTACAAATTAGAAAAATATTTTTAAACTCATTCTGATCGCTACAAAAATTACTAATAAAGAAGTAATTATGGCTAGTAACCTTCCACTTAAAATTTTGATATTTAAATAGTTTCCTATTAAACCGCCTATAAACACACTTAAAAATAATGTCCAATATACGATTATTTCACTCAAAAGTGTTCCTTTGGTTAATTGCCCCAAAATCCCAGAAATAGAGTTAATCAAAATAAACAATGATGCAGACGTAACAATATTTTTCGGTTTATCAGATTTAAGTAAAAAAAGAATAGGGCTTAAAAAAATTCCACCACCAATTCCTACAATTCCAGATATTATTCCTAAAATAGATCCAATTATTAAAGATAAAAAAAAATTTAATTTTTTGATCACATAATTTTGATCTCCAAAAGATTTATTTTTAAATAAAAGCAATATTCCTGCAGCTGATAAAACTAAAAATAATATTATTTCAAATACTTCCTTTTCTAATCTTAATGTTCCACCTAAAAATGCCAAGGGAATCGATCCAATCAAAAAGGGTATTAATAATTTAATATTATGATTCCCAGCTTTTATATAATTTACTGAATTACCAAAAACTACGATAATATTACAGATCAAAGCAATTAGTGGAAAAATATAATAAGGAATATCCCAAATTAATAATAAAGCTAAGTATGTAGATCCTCCACCGAATCCAACACTTGAATATAAAATAGCTGTTATTAAAAATAATACTGATAATATAAACATTTATAATTATTTTATGAAAGTAAATATAGCACTGTTGACTGTAACAGATACCAGAACATTTGATAATGATAAATCTGGAGGAATTCTTGTTGATAAAATTAAGAAAGCCAATCACACATTAATTGAAAGAAAATTATGCAAGGACAATAAAGATGAAATAATCACAATCCTTAAAGGGTGGTTAAAAAATGATAAAATCGATGTTATTATTACAACTGGAGGCACTGGTCTGACTGGAAGAGATATTACCCCAGAAGCATTAGATGAAATAGCTGATAAGCATATACCTGGTTTTGGAGAAGTATTTAGAACTTTAAGTTTAAAAACAGTTGGCACTTCAGCTATTCAATCTCGAGCCAGTGCGGTATTATCTAATGGCAAATACATATTTGCATTACCAGGTTCTTCAGGAGGAGTGACTGATGCATGGGAAGGTATTTTAAAATATCAACTAGATGTTAATCATAAACCATGTAACTTTGTTGAACTTTTTCCAAGATTAAAAGAAAAATAGAATGATAGAAAAGTTTGTAAAAAAAAAGTTAATTAGATTGGCAAATAGCTCCAATGTTTTGAAATTATGGTATATGTATCATTATATTTTTCATGATAAAAAATTAGGTAATTTAGGTTTAGATTTTACAAATAAAAAATCTAGGCTAGAAATAATTCAAAATATAATAGACAAAAAAAATTACAAAACATATTTAGAAATAGGATGTTTTGACGATGAACTTTTCAATCACATTAACTGTGAAAGGAAAGTAGGTGTGGATCCAGTTTCAGGAGGGACGATTAGGGAAACAAGTGATCAATTTTTTAAAAAAAATGGGGAAAATTTTGATTGTATATTTATTGATGGATTACATGAATATGGCCAAGTTAAAAAAGATATATTTAATTCATTAAATTTTTTAAATAATAATGGCATAATATTGTTACATGATTGTATGCCAGACAGTTATTATGCCCAAGCCACTCCTCGATGTCAGTGGGAATGGAATGGAGATGTTTGGAAAGCTATTGTTGAATGTAGAAATAATAAAGATTTAGATGTTTATACTTGTTATGCTGATTATGGAATAGGAGTAATATTTAAAAGACCAAATCGTAATTTATTAGATTACCCAAAAAAAAATTATTCAAAATTAAAATTTAATGAATATTTTTATAACCACAAAAAATTAATGAATATTATAGAATACGAAGAATTAATGAAAATAATATAAATTAAATATTATTTTTGATATTTTTCTTTCCATTCTGAGTAAGGCATTCCATAAATATGCTTTCTTGCATCTGGATCAGAAATAACTACTCCTCTTTTTTCTGCTTCTTCTCTATACCATCTTGATAAACAGTTTCTGCAAAAATTAGCTAAATTCATGAGGTCAATATTTTGAACATCTTTTCTTTCATCAAGATGTTTTAATAATCTCTCAAAAGTAGCTGATTGGATTTCTTTTTTTTCATTTTCATTCATAAAAAAAATATTAATGACTTTTTTAATGAGCACAAGATATAGTATTTATACAATTCTAAGTAGAAAATTTTAAATATTATAAATAGACATGTTTAATTAATGTTTGTTTAATAAGGTATGGCTACTAAAAGAAAAAGAAAAGCAAAGCCAAAGGCCAAGAAAAAAATATCAAGATTGGCAAAATCATCTAGAAAAAAAATAAAAACGAAAAAAAAAGTTGTGACCAAAAGGTCTGCGACTAAGAAGCGTTCTAAAAAATCTAGAAAAAATAATAAGCTAAAAACAACAAAAAAAACAAGAGGGGTAAAAAAAATGAGTACAGAAACAATAAAAAGTGCTTCGTCTCCTTTGTTGGACACGTCTCACTTAAAAGTCCCGTTTCCGTATAAAGCTAAATATGGAAATTATATAAACGGGAAGTTTGTAGAACCTAAGTCTGGTAAGTACTTTGACAATGTTACACCGATTAACAACGAGGTAATTTGCAAAGTAGCAAGATCAGATGCGAAAGATGTAGATGCAGCTTTAGACGCTGCTCATGCAGCCTTTCCAACTTGGGGAAAAACTTCAATAACTGAAAGATCTAATATTCTTTTAAAAATAGCTGATGTTATAGAAAAAAATCTTAACACATTAGCTACTGCAGAATGTTTAGATAATGGAAAGCCAATCAGAGAATGTATGGCTGCAGATTTACCTTTAGTGGTTGATCACTGGAGATATTTTGCAGGTGTAATTAGAGCTGAGGAAGGTTCTGTTGCAGAGATAAGTAATAGTGAATATTCTTATCACATACCAGAACCACTAGGTGTAGTTGGTCAAATTATACCTTGGAATTTTCCACTTTTAATGGCAACTTGGAAACTTGCACCAGCATTAGCTGCAGGTAACTGTGTTGTATTAAAACCAGCTGAGCAAACTCCAGCTTCTATTATGTTATTAATGGAAATGATTGGTGATTTATTACCTCCAGGAGTTGTTAACGTTGTAAGTGGCTTTGGTTTAGAAGCAGGTAAACCATTAGCTTCATCTAAGAGAATCAAAAAGATTGCTTTTACAGGTGAAACAACAACTGGTCGTTTGATTATGCAATATGCATCTCAAAACTTAATCCCAATTACTTTAGAGCTTGGTGGAAAATCTCCAAATATTTTCTTTGAAGATGTCATGGCAAAGGATGATGACTTTTTTGATAAGTGTTTAGAAGGTTTTGCTATGTTTACGCTTAACCAAGGAGAAGTTTGTACTTGTCCAAGTAGAGTACTAGTTCAAGAGTCTATCTATGATAAGTTCATGGAAAGAGCAATTGCTAGAACAAAAGCTGTTAAACAAGACAATCCTCTAAAAATGGAAACTATGATTGGTGCTCAAGCATCAGTAGAACAAATGGAAAAAATCAAATCTTATTTAGATTTAGGTAAAAAAGAAGGTGCCAAAGTTCTATGTGGTGGAAATGTTGCTAAAGTTAATAGTGGTTTAGAAAAAGGAAACTATATAGAACCAACTATTTTCGAAGGTAATAACTCAATGAGGATCTTCCAGGAAGAAATTTTTGGACCAGTAGTATCAGTGACTAAATTTAAAGACGAAGCAGAAGCATTAGAAATTGCTAATGACACTCTTTATGGTTTAGGTGCTGGTGTTTGGACTAGAAATGGAAATATCGCATACAGAATGGGTAGAGAAATACAAGCAGGTAGAGTTTGGACAAACTGTTACCATGCTTATCCAGCGCATGCGGCATTTGGTGGATACAAACAATCTGGTATCGGAAGAGAAACTCACAAAATGATGCTAAATCATTACAGACAAGTGAAGAACTTACACGTGTCTTACAGTGAGAAAAAATTAGGCTTCTTTTAATAGATATATTATAATGGCCCGTATTAAATTACGGGCCATATAAATATGAAAGTTACAGCAACACCCTCAGCATTAGATTTAATAGAAGAATTAAAAAAAAATCACGGTAAAGAATTGTTATTCCATCAATCTGGTGGATGTTGTGATGGCAGCGCTCCAATGTGTTATCCAGCAAAAGAATATCAAGTTGGCCAAGATGATGTGATGATTGGTAAAATAGGTGGAATACCTTTTTATATCAGTGAAACTCAACATGAAGCTTGGAAAAATACAGATTTAATTATTGATTGTGTTGAGGGGATGGGTGGAATGTTTTCATTAGATAATGGCACCGGTAGAAGATTTTTAACAAGATCAGAAATCTGTATACCTGAAGATACTACGATAAATTAAATTTCTTAAAATTTATTCTGAATAAAAGAAGATCTTTTATTGTAAATTTTTTCTGGAGTAATTTCTGAATGTTTATACTTTTTCATTAGCAATAGGGTTACCTTTAAGCCATTCACTTTCATCATTTTCATAATGTTCTTTTTTCCAAATTGGAGATCTTTTTTTTATTTCCTCAATTATATATCTTGAGAGAACATATGCTTGATCGCGATGCTTACAAGCTACTGCGATAATTATGCTAATCTCACCTAACTTTAGATGTCCTTTAGCATGTTCAATAAATACAGCTTTATCTTTTATATCTAGCTTTTGATCTGCTTCATTATAAATTTCTTCAAAGCTTTTGATCACCATTTCATCATGACTGTCGTAAGTAATTCCAGTGACTGTTTTATTGTCATTGATATTTCTTACAGTACCTAAAAAATAAATTGATGCTCCAAACTTAGAGTTTTTTATAAACTTTTCAGCATTTGAAGAAAGTATCTTCTCTTTTTTAGTGTCAACTATTTTTGTATGAAGCATCAACCTCCTCCGATAGGGGGTATAATACCAATCTTTTGATCTTTTGTGATTTTATAATTGTCGCTAATTATTTCATTATTTTCTGAACAAAATGCTGAAGATTTTATAATTTTAATGAAGTTTTCATTTCCACCAAAATTTTTGTCTATATATTTAATTACTTCATTTCTTAAATCATTTACTGAAGATTTATCTTCAATCTCAAACTCAAGGTGATCTTTATCACTAAAATCTCTACTAGCACCAAACAATTCTAATTTAATTTTCAATTTATTTGTTTACCGTTTTTAAATGGATCTAATATTAGTTTTTTGTGATTATATTTATATTTGGTGTTATTATAATGGAGTGAATTTAGAACCAGTATTCTTGAATTTTCTACATCAATTAAAATAGCATTCCCACCATAGCCACCCATACCAAATATAATTTTGTCTTTTAATCCTGGAAAATCCATATGAAATTGACCTCCATATGATTTTGTACGATTAAATGCAGGCTCGTTATTTTCTTGATTTAATTTTGGTATTCTTCTTTTATAAATTTCTTTTAAATATTTTCCAACACAAGTATCATTCTGATAATCATCCATTATAGCTTTTGCTATTCTAAGATAGTCAAATCTAGTTGCCATTATGTTGGGGTGTCCATTTCCATTTTTTTCTTGAAAACTAGTATAGCCATAACGAATGCTATTTTTGATCTTTACTTTATCATTAAAAACTTTGCTATAAAATTTGTCATAATCTTCACCAATTTTAAATTTCATATAGTTCAAAATTAACTGAGTAACAAATCCATTGTAATTGTATATATCCTTAGATTTTTTTGTATTTTTGTTTCTAAAGTGTAAACGCATAGTTGACTCAATATCTCTATCTTCATATGCACCTAATTTGCTTGTACCATCTTCAAATTCATCGATATATTTTTGATCACCAGTATTCATATTTAAAAAATTAATTAATTTTTGATCATGATAAAGTGAGTCTTTTATTACAGGCCAGTCATTTACTCTTGCATCAACTCCATCAATGTAGCCATCACATATGGCATGACCTACTAAATAAGAAGTTACTGACTTACCCATTGACATTGAATAAAATTTTGTTTCATTATTTAAAAACTCTCCTAATTTTTCTTTGGGAGAAAGTTCATCAATCAATACTACACCATCCTGATAATATAAATAACTAAGGATAGCTTTAGTTTTCATTTGTTTTTTTATAAATTTATCTTCAATTAAATTGAATTTAAAATCGTAGGAATTATTTAGAGGTTTAAACTCTTTTAAATGCTGACTTCTATCTCTATATGAGTATTTCCATAAATAATAAATCAGCGAGTCCCTATTTGGATTTGAATGATAGGCAATATTAGTACCTGATAATTCTTTATTTTTTATCTTGATATCTAGATTATTGGTTCCTTGAAATTTATCGCATTTATTATAATACCAAAGATGACTATATTTTGGTTCCTCTTTGCATACTGGTTTTTCTTTCATAGTTAAATATTGATGATATCCATTTTCATAAAGCCAAAAATTAAACCTTTCAATTTTAAAACTCTCAGCAAATAGATTGTTTGAAGCAAATAAGCTGAAAGTTAAAATTACAAATATTTTTTTCATTTTTTTAGTTTAGATGAAAACTTTAGATTTTCATTGTTAAATTTAGATTTATTCTTATTTATAAATTCATCCATTAACTTTATTTTTTCATCTTCAAATTCTATAACTTTTCTTTGATTAAGATCTACATACAATGTTAAAATTTCAATAGTAGATGCAATATAATTTTTTTCTTTATTAACGATCTCCATTTTATATTGAAGTCTTTTCTTATCATGATCAAAATAAACTAAGTTGACGTCTACTACATCGTTAAGTTTCAATTCTTGATTATAAGTAATATGCGTCTCAACAATCATGGTACTTTTCTTAGTTTTTTTTGCAGATTCTTCTCCTATCTTAAAGATAGCATTCAATGTGTCAGCACCATATTTTTCAAAAATTAAAAGATAATATGTAACATTCATATGATCATTGTAATCAATCCAATCTTTGATAACTTTTTGAGAACTTATATATACTGACATTTAATTTAAAAAATATTTTTTAAAAACTTTGGTATACCATCTGGATTGGTCCATAACCCACTTTTTCCACCCTCTTTTATTAACAATTTTACATTATCTATTTTTAAATGTGGATTAACTATTTTACTTAAATCATAAATAGTTATTAAAGCAGCATTTACTCCCATCAGCGCTTCCATCTCTACACCAGTTTTAGCAACCGCAGAAACAACACAAAAAACCTCTAATGAATTATCAACTTCATTCATTACAATTTTAGTTGCTGTATGATCAATTGGTAATGGATGACATAATGGTATCAACTCACTTGTTTTTTTTACACCCAAAACCGCTGATACCTCTGCTAATGTAATAGGATCACCTTTGGGCATTTCTTTGTTTTTAATTAAATTAAAAACTTCTTTTCCAACGTAAATTTTTCCAGAAGCCAAAGCTCTACGAAATGTTTCTTTTTTCAATGAAACATCAACCATATTAAATGAATTTTTTTTAAAAATTTCTTTTGCCCAATCTTTAAGTTCTTCTTGATTTACTACTTTTAATTTTGTCATTAACCACCTGTTGTTGATAAATTTTTAGTTAAACCGGTTTCTCCAAGCTCTAAATAATGAGATTCTTTTTTAAAATTTAGCTGTTTTAAAATTAAATCTTTTAATTCTTCCAATTGCTCATCTTTCTGCATTAAATGTCTAATGTTTATACCTGTATTACCAAACAAACATAATCTTAAATCTCCTTTAGCAGTTATTCTTAATCTATTACAACTTTTACAAAAATCTTTAGAGTAAGGCGCTATAACTCCAAATTTGCCCTCAAATTTTGGATTAAGATAATTTTTTGCAGGTCCCGCGTCTCTCCCAAAAGTTTGAATTATCCAATTATTTTTATTTAAATAATCTATAAATTTTGTTGCTGGAACATGATATTTTTTAAAATAATCTAAGTTATCTCCTGTTTGCATTAATTCTATATATCTAAAATCAATTTTATTTTCCTGAATAAAGCTTGACCATTGATTGAAATCATCTTCGCTGTCATTAATCCCCTTCAGTAGTACAGCATTTATTTTTATATTCTTAAAATTTAGACTTTGCAGAATTTTTATACCTCTAAGTATTTCATCAAGTCTGTCATGGCTAGTTACTTTTTTAAATATCTCACTATTAAGACTATCTATACTTATGTTTATACCATCTAAACCGCTCTCTTTAATTTTAAGAGCTATTTTATCAAGATGGTAACCATTAGTAGTTATAACTGTTTTCTTAATGCCAGAATTTTCTTTAATAGTTTTCACAATATCAAAAAAATCTTTTCTAACTGTTGGTTCTCCCCCTGTAAGTCGGATCTTATTAACTCCAAGCTCTGATAAAGCCTTAGCAAGTCGTCTAACTTCATCTAAGTGGAGAAATTTTCTGTTATCACTTTTATCAATTTGATAACCATTGGGTAAGCAATAACCACATTTAAAATTACAAACATCAGTTATTGATAATCTAATGTAGGGAAATGTTCTTCCAAAAGAATCTTTTAATGTTTGCATTTACAAAAATGATATCACATTAAATAAAATTTAACATGTATCAAATTGAGAGAAAAAAACTTCCAGCCCGCCACTGGAAGTTTAATAAGATTATTGTCCTGGTGCTTTATAACCAATTTTACTAGCTTTCGTAGTAGCTTTTGTAAAATCAATAGCTTCCAGCATAGTTAAATTTCTCACAGCCCCAGATGACTCAACAACTAATTTTATTGCAGCAAAGTCATCGAAACTTGGCACTTCAGAAACAACTATAAAGTCATAAGAGCCTCTCACTATGTCCATGCTGTGCATAGTTCCACCCATAGCCTTAGTAAGTTGTTCCACTACGGCTTTTCTGTCACTTGTTGGATCTTTTAAAAATCCCTGAAAAGCTTTTTCAGTATAATTTCCCATTATATATGCTTTCATAATTTTCTCCTTTTTTTATAAGCCTACCACTAATCAGTTCTTTTTTAATGTGTAAAAATTACATAGTAGACACAACTTATAGTAATGTTAGATTGAAAAAATGTACGAAAAATTTGGTCAATTCATTGATGGAAAATGGTCACCATCATCTAATGGAGAAACCTATGAAGTTATTAATCCAGCAACAGAGGAAGTTTTGGGTAAGGCATCTAAAGCTTCACCAGAAGATGTTGATAGAGCATTAAAGTCAGCTGAAAAAGGATTACAAGTTTGGAAAAAAACTGCACCTTGGCAAAGATCTTACATTATTAGAAAAATTGCAGATAAGATAAGAGAAAAACAAGATTTATTGGCTAAATGGATGACACTTGAAGTTGGCAAACCTTTAGTTGAAGCTAAAGGGGAGATAGGAGGTGCAGCAGATATTTTTGAATGGAATGCTGAAGAAACAAAAAGAATTTATGGTCAAACTGTTGAAAGTAGATTTGAAGATACAAGAGTCCATGTTTACTATCAGCCAGTTGGAGTAGTTGCTGCATTATCTCCTTGGAATTTTCCAGCGGTATTATCAGCAAGAAAAATTTCTACAGCTTTAGCAGCAGGTTGTTCAGTTATTATAAAACCAGATGTAATTACTCCAGGCGTTGTAATGGAAATGGTAGATATTTGCAGAGAGTGTGGAGTACCACCAGGTGTGGTAAATCTTTTATCAGGTGATCCACCAAGTATAGCTCAACAATTAATTGCTTCTGATATAGTAAAAAAAATTTCTATTACAGGTTCGTCTCGAGTTGGAAAATTGATATTAAAACAAGCAGCAGAAAAAGTTCAAAGAGTAACCATGGAGCTGTCTGGTCATTCACCTTTCATAGTATTTGATGATGCAGATATTAAAAAAGCTGCAGATATGGCTATTGCCGCAAAGTTTAGAAATAATGGGCAAGTATGTATTTCACCTAATAGATTTTATATTCATGAAAGCAAGAAGGATGAATTTGTAAATTTGTTCGTAGATAAAACAAAAAAACTTAAAATTGGTAATGGTATGGATGCTGATACTCAATTAGGCCCACTAACAACTGAAAAAAGATTAAATGAAATTGAAGAATTAGTGGAAAAAACAAAAAAAGAGGGAGCAAAAGTTTTGTTAGGAGGAAAAAGACCAGCAGGTTTTAATAAAGGTTTTTTCTATGAGCCAACTATATTTGATGATGTAAAAGATAATTTTACTATAATGAAACAAGAACCTTTTGGACCTTTAGTTCCTATGCTTTCTTTTAAAACATTTGACGAAGTTATTGAAAGAGCCAACAATCATGAGCTTGGCTTGTGCAGTTATGTTTGCACAAACTCTATGGAAAAAGCACACTTAGCATCAGAACAATTAGAAACAGGCTCAGTAGCAGTCAACACTGGAGTTGTTGCAATTGCTGAAGCTCCTTTTGGAGGAATAAAACAAAGTGGTTACGGAAGAGAAGGTGGATCTAATGCTATTAAAGATTATCTTAATGTTAAATATACTCACTTAGGAATTAAAGGTTAATGAAGTTATTAAGATTAGGCAATCATCAAAAAGAAAAACCTGCCACGATAGATCAAGATGGTAATTATCGTGATTTATCATCAATAATCGATGACTTAAACCCTGATACATTAAATTTTAGTACTATCGAAAAAATTAAAAATACAGACGTTCAAAATTTACCAAAATTAGACTCAAATTTAAGAATTGGCCCTTGCGTTTCAAAGCCATCAAAATTTATTGGTATCGGATTAAATTTTAAAGATCATGCAGAAGAACAAAACTTGCCAATACCAAAAGAACCAATTATTTTTTCAAAATTTACCAGCTGTATAACTGGTCCTAATGATCCAATTATTATTCCAAAAGGATCAAATCATACAGACTGGGAAGTGGAATTAGGTTTTGTTATAGGAAAAAAGGCAATCAATGTGAGTATTGATGAAGCTTTAGATTATGTTTTAGGTTTTTTTCTTGTTAACGATGTTAGTGAAAGAAATTTTCAAAAAAACAGAGGTTTGACATGGGATAAAGGTAAAGGTTTTGATAGTTTTGGCCCCATAGGTCCATATGTAGTGACAAAAGATGAATTACCAGATTTCCAAAAATTAAATATGTCTTTAGATGTTGATGGAAAAAGAATGCAAACAGGAAATACTGAACAAATGATATTTGATATTAAAACATTAGTCTCATATATGAGTGGTTGTATGAGTTTACATCCAGGGGATATTTGCTGTACTGGAACACCTCCAGGAGTAGGAGAAAATATGTCTCCACCACAATTTTTAAAAGGTGGGGAAGAAGTTGTTTTAAGTATAGATAAACTTGGCACACAAAAACATAAAGTTCATCCTTATAAATAATGAGATATTTAAAATAAATATTAATGTTTGAAACTTTTGTTGCATTTGGGGCAGGCTTGATAAGTTTTTTATCTCCATGTGTTTTACCATTAATTCCTGGCTATATTTCGTATATTTCGGGCAATTCATTAAATGAATTAATTGAAAAAAAAAATGTCAATTTATTCCCAATAATTTTATTTACTTTAGGCTTTTCAATTGTTTTTATAATTTTTGGAGCAGCATCAACTTTTTTAGGTCAGGTTTTGCTCCAAAATTCTTATGAACTTAGAATAACAGCTGGAATAATAATAATTATACTTTCATTGCATATTATAGGAATAATTAATTTAAAAATTTTAAATTATGAAAAAAGAATTCAAACAAAAACTAATACTAATTTTTACAGTCCTATTATAATTGGTATGGCCTTTGCTTTTGGCTGGACTCCTTGTATAGGTCCAATACTTGGATCTATCTTAGTTCTCGCAGCCACCGAAGACAGTATAAATAAAGGTATTTTGCTTTTGATTTCTTATTCTTTGGGATTAGCTTTGCCGTTTATTTTATCTGGCTATTTAATACAAAAATTTTTGATATTTTCTAAAAATTTTAAAAAGAATATAAATTTAATATCTAAAATAGGCGGAATTATACTATTAATTACTGGTGTTTTAATATTAACTAACCAATTACAAGCTTTGGGATATTATTTATTAAATATTTTTCCATTCTTGCAAAATTTCGGATAAGAAAATTATGAAAATTTACCAAATAGACTCTAGTGCAAGAAAGGAAGGTTCAACCTCAAGAGCCTTAGCTAAAAAACTACTTAATAAAATTAAAAAACCAGATGATGAAGTTATATATAGGGACTTAGATGATGAAATGGTTTTTGTCTCAGGACTTACAGAATCTGGAATGAAAATAGAAAAAAAGGACCAGACTGAACACCATAAAAAAATGTTTGAATTATCAGATACCTTAGTAAGGGAGCTCAAAGATAGTGATACTATAATTATATCTGCTCCAATATATAATTATGGTCCACCAGCAACTTTAAAAGCATGGTCAGATCTTGCAGCAAGAGTAGGAGAGACATTTAGATTTAAACCAAATGGTAGAAGAGAAGGTTTATTGAAAAATAAAAGAGCATATTTAGTAATAACATCAGGAGGAACAAAGCTAAATAGCAATGAAGACTTTCTTACTCCATGGTTAAAATTTATTTTAAATTTTTTTGGAATTGAAAAAATTGATATTATTTGTGCAGACCAAATGGCATTAGATTATGAAAAATCAATTCAAGAAGCTGAAAAACAAATTGAAAATATTTGTTAAAGATTAAATTTTCTTTTTAAATGTTTTAGTTTACCCTCTGTACTATCATAATCTATATAGCAACCTTGAAGAAATCGATTTCCTTCATTAGCGTCATAAGTTGTTCTTCCATGAAGAAGTCTGTGATTATCCATCATTAACAAATCACCGGGTGATAATTTAAATTCCAATCTATATTTATCAGAGTTATATAATTCAGATATTTTTTTTCTTGCAGAATAATACAATTCTAATTTATCTCTATCTATTAATGGAACAAAATCCAATCTAGGACTAAACCTAACTTGTTTAAATTCTCCATTCTCATCTAATTGTATCATTTCAGCCCAATCTTCTAAAACTACACTTTGATCTATAAATTGGAATCTAACTTTAATTTCAGTTAAAATTTTGTAATAATCTGGAAATTTTTTTTTTAGTTCTTGTGTAACAGTGTAACCATCGACTAAAGTTGAATAACCTCCACTTACTTCATTTTCAATACAATGTAACATTTGAATACATGGCACTGGTTTCCTATATGGATTATCAGTATGTGGAGCTAGTGGTAACGAAGTATAAGCCAAATCATTTGGATTTGGTTTTGATTTTACATCAAAAAATTCACCAAAATTCGTTCTTCTAATACTTCCAATGGAGTTTGCAAAATTTACTATAAAATTATTCCTTGTTGGAACTTTTTTAAATATCACAAAACCATATTTATAAAAATTTATTAGAGCTTTATACATCTCTTGCTCTTCAAAAATATTATCTTTAAACTCAAAATTGTTAAAATCTTCAAGTGTAGAATCCCATTTAATTTTATCTATAAACTTGATTTCATTAATATTTGAAAACTCTTTTAAAATATTTTCAATAGCTAATTTGGTATAAGCTCCATCTTTAAATGTAATTTCTAGAAAATCTTTTGATAAATTTAAGTGATCAATTTCTATGTTTTCTTTAAGCCCTGTCGGATCAAACAATCTTTGTTGTGTTCTCTTATCAACAAAATCATCTCCATTCACCCTTTCTCTCAGCCAAAAAGGATGAATTTCTTTTTTAGACCCCTTATTTTCAAAAAAAACTTTTTTATCTTTTAATTCAATTTTCATAGAATTTTAAATCATTATTTAAAATTAAGCTTTAATCAACATGAATTAAATAGTATTAGTCCATTGTGTCAAAATATAAATCTTCAGATTACAGAATTTATTCAAAATTTATTGAAAACTTAGCTAAAAAATTAACTAAATTTTATTATTTGAAATTAGATAAACCTTTTAAGGTAACTAATAAGCTTAAGGGCAAAGGATATGATCCCGTCACTAGTGCAGATAAAGCATTTGAAAAATTTATAAGAAAAGAAATCAAAAAAAAATTTCCCAATCATCAAGTTATAGGAGAAGAATTTGGACATAAAAAAACTAAAAGTGATTATTCTTGGATAATAGACCCAATCGATGGAACGAGATCCTTTGTTATAGGTAATCCAACTTGGAGTAATTTAATATCTTTGAATTTTAAAGGTATTCCTATTTTAGGTCTTGCAAATTTTCCAATGCTAAGAAAATTTTATTTTAATATTTCTGATAAACAAGCTTTTGTTTTTGAAAATGGAAAAAAAACAAGACTCAAAGTAAATAGTAAAGCTAAAATGACAAATGTAAAATTATCGGCTGGTTTTCATGGTGAACTTTCTTTAAATCAACAAAAAAAAATACCTCAAATTTTAAAACGAATGCAATTTCCTTGTGCTGATGCTCTAAGTTATTCTCATTTTGCTGAAGGAAAACTAGATGTAGTATTACAATGTTCAAACAAGATTTGGGATATTCATCCCTTAATTCCAATCATAAATGCTGCTGGGGGCATCGTATCTACTTGGAAGAACAAAAATGCTATTGATGCTGGAAATATTATTTGTTCATCAAATAAGATTATACACAAAAAATTTTTAAATATTTTAAAACCAGTATCTAATTAGTTTTACCAAGTGTATTCAGTAAAACTACACCAATTACAATTAAACTTATTCCAATTATTCCGTATATGTTGGGTACTTGATTGTATTTAATAATTCCAAATATAGCTATAGCGGTAATTGTTAATCCACCATAAGTAGCATATGTAAAACCAACTGGTATAACAGACATAGCTTTTGATAAAGAAAACATGCATACACACATTAATATTAGACAAAAAATTGTAGGACTTAATTTAGAAAATCCATCAGATATTTTTGCAAAACTATTTGCACCAATTCCACTCAAAATTCCAAAAACTAAAAAAACATAACCAGAAAAGATACTCATAATGTTTAAAGTATGATTATTTTGTAATTTTATCTACAAATTTTTGCACAATAGGCGCAACAATTGTTGTAGCAATCATTGCAACTGGCAAGCTTATTGACCAAGCTTTAAGAAATCTTTTGTAATAAAATTCATCATAACCAGTATTTATATAAGTAATAATAAGTGTCATAAGCAAACTCATTCCAAGGCCCATAAAAAAAATAAATAATAGATTAGAATATTTTTTGTTAAACATTAGATTAATAAATATTAATTTGTTTTTCCTAAAAGATTTACTATTAAAACACCCGCAATGATTAAAATAAGTCCTACGATTGTATAAAAATCTGGCATTTGATTAAACTTATAAATACCAACTAAAGTAGTTGCAATAATACATAGTCCTGCAAATGATGCGTAAGTTACACCGACAGGAATTGATTTCATAACTATTGAAAGGGTATACATACACCCAACAATTGTTATTGCGGTCAAATACTAGGAACCAATAAAGTAAATCCTTGAGCCCCTTTTGCAAAACCATTTGCTGCAGTGCCTAATATAACTGCAATGATTAAAACGATATAAGCCGTAAAATTTCCCACAATAAAAGCTTACACTTTATTTTGGTAATTTAGTAGCCCCTGTTTCTTGGTATGCAACTTTACCATCTTTAAACTTATAGTAAGACATGACAGCTTCTTTATTTCCATCATTAAACGTTACCATTGCGTGCTCAAATCCTACTTCATCATTTTCGAAAAGTACTCTTACGTTACTTTTCTTAACATCTTTCATACCAACCCAACCCACAACATCTTTTTTGGTTAAAGTTTTTCCTGATGCATGCATTAAAAACTTATAGTCATCATGAATTAATTGTTCTGCACCTGCAGTATCACCTTCATTAACTATTTTAGTCATTTTTTCTATAATCGACATTTTACTCCTTTTTTAATATGAGTCTGACTCTTCACAGATAACAATTGTACTTTTGGGATCTGTGGCTGCTCTTCTATGAGTAACAATATTTTGATGTGCTTCAGAATTATACCAGCCTAAAGCCTTTTCTTTGTTTGGGAATTCCATCACAACTGTAAGAGTGGGCTCGTCTCCCTCTAAGACTAATTTATTTGGAGTTCTTACAAGAAACTTTCCATCAAAAGGTTTAAGTGTGTCTGCAACTTTACTCGCATATTCTTTTCCAAACATATCCGGATCTGTGACTTTTGGAACCGCTACTAGGTATGCTTTTGGCATTTTATCTCCTCTCTTTAATATATCCCAGACTCTGCTATTTTTTTAATTTCATCTTTAGAGCCAGGAATTAATTTAAAGATAAAATTATCACATTCTTTTGTTGTTTTTTCTTCGTATGGTTTTCCGTAACGAACATCGACAACTTTTAATACTTCTTTATTTAGTTTTTCCTCATTTACACCAGCTTCAATCAGATAAGAATTTAAATATTTTTTAGCTGCAAAAGAGTGCACAATTTTTTCTAATTCAAGTTCACCTTGCGGAATCATGCTATTAGCATAGTAAATTCCAGTACATTCCATTGTTTTAGATTTATCACTATCACTCATTCCTGCACTTGCAGAAAAATTTATTAGAATAAATAATGATAGGATTGAAAAGTATTTTATAAAATTTTTAATTAGCATTGTATCTCCTTAAAATAAAGATTTCCGCTAATCTTTATTTAATTAAAGTTAATTAAATATTTTTAAGGTTAACAATTTAATCATAGGTCGGCTATGCGATATTATAGCCAACTAGGAATAGGTAAGTTTTTTTCTTGTAAAAATGATTTGTTAAACATCTTTGAGTTGTATTTATCTGATTTATCACAAAGAATTGTTACGATAGTTTTTCCTGGACCTAGTTCTTTTCCAAGTCTTATAGCTCCAGCAATATTAATTCCACAGCTAGTTCCTAAACTTAAACCTTCATTTTGAATTAAATCATAAAGAAATGGAAGTGCTTCATGATCATCAATCGAATAAGCATCATCAATTTTTGCATTTTCAAAATTTTTAGTTATTCGACTTGATCCGATACCTTCTGTAATTGATCCACCTTCAGATTTTAATTCACCATTCTTAATATAATTATAAAGTGCTGATCCTTTAGGATCTGAAAGATAAATCTTCACATCTTTATTTTTTTCTTTGAGTGCATTACTAACACCAGAAATGGTTCCACCAGTTCCCGATGAACAAACAAATCCATCTACTTTACCTTCAGTTTGATCCCAGATTTCTTTACCAGTACCCTCATAATGTCCCTTAGCATTTGCGGTATTATCGAATTGGTTAGCCCACACTACACCGTTATTATTTGTTGGTCTTAATTCATCAGCTAATCTACCTGCAATTTTTACAAAATTATTTTCATCTTTATAAGGTTTTGCTGGAACCAATCTTAATTCGGCACCTAGATTTCTAATTGTATCTTTCTTCTCTTGTGTTTGATTGTCGTTCATTACAATTATCGTTTTGTAACCAAGAGAGTTTCCTAATAAGCCTAATCCAATACCAGTATTTCCAGCAGTTCCTTCAACAACAATGCCACCTTTTGAAATTAATTTTTTTTCTTGCGCATCTTTAATTAAAGCTAATGCAGCTCTATCTTTAACAGAGCCTCCAGGGTTTAAAAATTCAGCTTTACCATAAATATTGCATCCTGTTATTTCTGAAGCTGCTTTTAATTTGATAAGAGGAGTATTGCCTATAGAATCTATAAAATTATTTTTAGTATTTTTCATTATTCTTTATCTTCATCTGTTACAGCATAAGGTTTAAATCCTTTAGTGGCATCACCAACTCTTTTGGCTGGAATGCCTGCCATTACAGATTTTTCAGGTACATTTTTTGTGACTACAGAGTTTGAACCAATCAAAGAGTTTTTACCAACAGTTATTGGGCCTAGTATTTGAGCACCTGATCCAACAACAACATTATCTTCTAATGTTGGATGTCTTTTCATATTTCTTTGATCATTTGAGTTTATGCTTGGAGCAATTCCTCCTAATGTTACATTATGATAAATGGTGACATTATTTCCAATTTCAGATGTTTCACCAATTACAACTCCCATGCCATGATCAATAAACAAATTTTTTCCAATTTTAGCTTTTGGATGAATTTCTATTCCAGTTAAAAATCTTGCAAGCTGTGAAATGATTCTTGCAATCAAATCAAATTTTGCAATAGCAAAAAAATTAGCTATTTTATAAAAAAAAATCACTTTAACACCTGGGTAAGTTAGTATTAAACTTAACTTAGATTTTGCCGCAGGATCTCTGTCAATTATAGATTGTAAGTAATCGTTCATAAAAATTTGTTGGCTTGATATAAAATTATGTGAGATATATAGTGGTTATATTTAGAATTTAAAGGAGATATTATGTACAGAAATACTAATTGTTTTCATCTTGCAATACCTTGTGGTGATTTGGAAACTGCTAAAAAGTTTTATAGCGAGACATTAGGATGCAGACTAGATAATTCTGCTCAAGAATGGGCTGATGTTGATTTTTGGGGTAACGAATTAACTCTTCATGCCAGTGAACATAAATTAGATAATGAAAGACATGATGTTGATATGGGAAATGTTTCAGTTCCACATTTTGGTGTTCATTTATCAAGAAAAGATTTTGATGCTCTAAAAAATAGATTAAAAAAAAATGGCCACAAATATTATGATGAACCATATTTAAGATTTAAAGGCACTAAATATGAACAAGAAACGTTTTTTATAAAAGACCCAAATGAAAACGTATTAGAGATTAAAACTTTAACAGCTAATTCAGAATAACTAAAAATCTAGATGGAATACCTGGTATTAGGTTTTTTTACTGGGTTAAGTCTAATATTAGCCATTGGTGCTCAAAATATCTTTGTAATAGAGCAGGGACTAAAAAAGCAATATGTGTTTTTAGTTTGTATAATTTGTTCATTATCAGACTTATTATTGATATTTTTTGGAATACTTTTATTTCATTTTTTTCATCAGTATTTTAACTTATTTGTAGAACTAACTCTAAATATTTTATTAATAATCTTTTTAATTTATTTCATATATTCTAAAATTAAATCTATTAAAGGAAATATAAGTTTTAATAGTGAAGTAAAAAATATATCCAAAATTGAAATATTTACTAAGACAATTGGTTTTACATATTTAAATGCACATGTATATTCTGATACAGTTTTCTTTTTGGGAAATTTTTCGAAAAACTTTTTATTAGATGAAAAGATATATTTTGGAATAGGCGCTTCTATAGCATCTTTTATTTTCTTTTTTTTATTAGGGTATTTATCAACTTATTTTTCTAAATATGCTCAAAGCGATAGAATTTGGAGATCAATTAATTTGTTTATAATTGCTTTCATGTCACTACTAACAATTTACATAATAAAAGAAACTGCATATTTTCTTTAAAAAATAAGATCTTTTGGTGTCAATTATGGCGCATGTTAAAATTTAATTTAGTGATTATTTCTAACATATGATTGAATTAAAAAAACATTTTGAACCAAAAAATCTAAGTGACAAAGTAGCTTTATCTTTTACTAAGTTCTTAAGATTTTTAGCTGATACTTTTTTTAAAAAAAGGTATGGCCATAGAGCTGTGGTTCTCGAAACAGTTGCAGCAGTTCCTGGAATGGTTGCAGGAATGTTAATTCATTTAAAATCTTTAAGAAAAATTGAAGATGATAAAGGTTGGATTAAAACTTTATTAGAAGAAGCAGAAAATGAAAGAATGCATTTAATGACTTTTATTCATATAGCTAAACCGACTGCTATAGAAAGGTTTATAATAATGATCGCTCAGTTTATTTTCATTTTTACTTATGGATTAATTTATTTAATTTCTCAAAGAACAGCACATAGAATTGTGGGTTATTTTGAAGAGGAAGCTGTTATAAGTTATACAGAATACTTAAATGAACTTGAGGCAGGAACCATACCTGATCAACCAGCTCCAGAAATTGCTATCAATTATTGGAATTTACCATTGCACGCCACACTTAAAGATGTGGTTAGAGTTATAAGAGATGATGAGGCAGGTCATCGTGATGTAAATCATACTTTTGCAGATCTTATTAATATGAAAAAAAATAAAGAGAGTATTAATAAAAAAAATAAAGTTAAAAAAGAAGATGGAAAAGAAATTTTAAATTAATTCTAATTTGAAAACCCATATTTTCTAAGTCTAACATCACCAGTTCTTGCATGCGCTTCCATACCTTCATATCTTGATATCCTTGCACAAGCAGCTCCAACCGACTTTGTAGATTCTTTAGTCATTCTCTGAAAACTTAAAGTTTTAATAAACTTTCCAACAAATAAACCACCGGTATATCTTCCCGCACCTTTAGTGGGTAATATGTGGTTTGTTCCAGAACATTTATCGCCATATGCCACTGTTGTCTCTTCTCCGATAAATAAAGATCCATAGTTTTTTAATCGCTTATGAAACCATTCTAAATTTTGAGTTTGAACTTCTAAATGTTCAGGGGCGTATTCATCACTTATAGTTGCCATTTCTTCATCTGTATCACATAAAATTACTTCACCATAATCTCTCCAAGCAGCTTCAGCACTTGTTCTTGGAACCTCAGGTAATTCTGCAATTAATTCTGGAACTCTTTTCATTACCTCTTTAGCAAGTCTTTCACTTGTTGTGTATAACCAAGCAGGAGAGTTATAACCATGTTCTGCCTGTCCGACCAAGTCTACAGCAACCATCTCAGCATCGGCTTTATCATCTGCAATCACTGCTATTTCTGTTGGACCTGCAAACAAATCAATTCCAACCTTTCCAAATAAAATTCTTTTTGCCTCAGCAACAAACTGATTTCCTGGTCCTACCAAAATATCTGCAGGTGGGTTTTTGAATAAACCATTTGTCATTGCAGCTATACCAGGAACACCACCTAAATTTAATATTACATCAGCACCACACAAATCAGCTGTATAAACTATGGCGGGATGTGCACCTATATTTTCCTTTGGAGGGCTACAAGCAATAATGTTTTTAACACCAGCTACTTTTGCAGTAGTCACACTCATAACGGCTGATGCTATATGAGCATATCTTCCACCTGGAATATAACAGCCAGCTGTATTAACAGGTATTAATTTTTGACCTGCAAATAATCCTGGAGAAAGTTCTACTTCAAAATCTTGGCCATAGTTTTTAAGTTGTGCTTCAGCAAATTTCCTAACTCTCTCATGAGAAAACTGAATGTCATCTTTTGTTTTTTGATCTAATTCTTTCTTAATTTTTTCAATTCTTTCTTTTGAAACAACTATTTCACCATCATATTTATCAAATTTTTTTGTTAAATTAATACAAGCCTCTTCTTTTGATGTTTCAATTTCTTTTAAAAGATTTTTTACTATCTCAGTAGTTTTTGAATCATCAGTAGATGAAGTTTTAGGTGATTTTTTTAAATACTTTATCGCCATTGATTGTTTCTTTTTGATTTGTTGAAATGTATTTAAAGTATAAGTTCTATATTTTCAATGAAGAATTTAATTAAATTATTAATTATTATTTAGAATCAGTCTAAAGCCACTACAGCCGCAGCAATAGAGGCTAATCTAGCTGGTGCCTCATCAGATCGGCTTGTTATGACAACTGGAACTTTACCACCAACAACAACTCCTGCGGCACAAGCACCACAAAAATATATTAACATTTTAACTAAACCATTACCTGTTTCTACACTTGGCACTAGCAAAACATCAGCCATTCCAGCCACGTTATTTCTTATTCCTTTAATAGCTGCAGATTTCTTTGAAATACTGTTATCAAAAGCAAGAGGACCAAACACATCAGCATTTAAATTTTCTTTTTTTGCAAGTTGAGTTAATTCTTCTGCATCTTTTGAACTTGGAACACTATCAAGAACTTCCTCTGTCGCTGATAAGATTGCAATTTTAGGTCTTTCAATACCTATTCTATTTGAAAAGTTAATCACATTTTTAAGAATATGCATTTTTGTTTTTACATTAGGCAAAACATTTAATGCTCCATCAGTAATTATAAGTGGCTTATCTTCCTTATCTAAGGTCATATGCCAAATATGACTTAATCTGGTTTTTCCTAATAAACTATATTCTCTTTTAAGAACTTCCTTCATTAAAATATCTGTATGAATATGACCTTTAACTATAATTCTAATTTTTTCCTCACTAGCAAGTTTTGCAGCAATAGCAGCCGTGTTATTTTCAATTGGCTCATGAATAATTTCATATTTGGAAATATCCCATTTTAGATCTTCAGCACATTTTAAAATCTCTTTTTCATCACCAATAAAAACAGGTTCAATTAAATTTTCATTTACAGCATCTTGAACTGAAAGCATTGGCAAAGGTTTACCAGCATTAACTATACCTGCTTTAACTCCTTTTTTCTTATGAGCAACGTTCAATAAGTTATTAGGACAGACAATTTCTTTATTTGAAAGCATGATTAATTTTTGAGAATTTCTAAATCTTTTTTTGTACTTGTTAGTATTTTAATCTTCTTTTTTGAATTTGTTTTCAACCTTTTATATTTATTTTGACCAGGATACATTATCTCTTTAATTCCCTTAACTCTTGGTAATTTTTTAATTTTTTTAATATTATCTTTTATTCTAGTATTATAATTTTTTACAAACAAATTTGTTTTAAATGTGATGAACAAATGACCAATATTTTGTGGGCCACTGAAGTCATCAAAAGGATCTTTTACCCGTCCAGCATGATTACCACCGGTTAATACACCACTCAAAATATCTACCATCCAGGCCAAACCCGATCCTCTAAATCCAGCAATTGGCAGCTGAACACCTTTTAATGCTTTTTTAGCATCGGTAGTAGGTCTACCAAATTTATCTAAAGCAACACCCTCAGGTATTTTTTGATTATTTCTTGCAGCAACTCTAATCTTACCTCTATTAATCATTGAAATAGATGTATCTAAGATAAAAGGTATTTTAGATCCAGTTGGTGTGCCAAAACAAATTGGATTAGTTCCAAACAAACTCTTTAAAGCACCATGAGGTGCAACAGCAGGCGGTGCATTCGTATAGATCATAGTAACTAAATTTTTTTTTACAGCTTGCTCTGCGTAGTAACCTGATAATCCATAGTGACCACTATTTTTTACAGCGACCATTCCAATCCCAGTTTTTTTCGCATTTTTAATTGCCGTTTTAATCGCAATATCAGCAGCAACAAATCCTATACTATTGTTTGCATATATATGAGAAATTGATTGAGAAATCTTTTTGATTTTAATTTTAGGCTTAGGATTAATTACTTTCTTTTTAATTCTATCACAATACATTTTCAAGCGTGACAAGCCATGCCCGTATGCACCAACTAATTCTGCATTTATTAAAGCATTTGCTGAAATTGAAGCATGATTACTACTTAAACCAAACTTCTTAAAAATATTAACAATTTCTCTCTTAAGAATATTAGTTTCCAATTTAACCTTTTCCACGCCATGGAATAGTTTTATCAATTATTTTTCTTAAAGTTACATCAAATAAAAGACCTAACATTCCCATAATAAATATTGTGATCCATATAACTTCATATTGAAAATATTTCTTAGCAACATTTTCAACAAATCCAATTCCTGTTGTACCTGCTAAAAACTCAGCAGCAACTAATGTTCCCCAGCACATACCTACTGCAACCCTTATACCAGTAAGAATTTCTGGTAATGAGTTAGGGAAAATTACATATCTAAGTATTTGTTTTTTAGATGCCCCCAATGAGTGGGCTGCATGGATTTTTGATAGTTGAGTTCCAGAAGCACCAGCTCTTGCCGAAATTATCATGATTGATAAAGAAACCATAAATAATAAAAATACTTTTCCGGTGTTATCAATTCCTAATACAGAAATAATCAATGGCGCCCAAGCTAGAGGAGGAACAGGTCTATATAGTTCAATTAAAGGATCAAAGAAACCTTTAGCAAATCTGTTTAATCCCATAAATAATCCTAAAGGAACTCCTATAATAATTCCAAAAACTAACCCTAAAAAAACCCTCATAAATGAATCCCAGATATGACCATAAGGAACAGGAACTTTTAGTAATTTAAAATCACCTGTAACAAATTTAAGGACTGAGCCCTTAAAGTTTTGTTTTACTATTCCATCTTTAGTATGAACAGGGTATTCACCTGGTAAAATATCGGCAATCCAATCAGGAAAAATAAAACCAATCACATTACTTAAGTCAACCATTTTTATCCAGAGAAGAGGAATATCTTTATAACCAACACTTGGTTTTGACATTAAAACAAATTTATTAAAAGTATCAGAGGGTTTTGGAAGCCATCTACCGGATCCTTGTTCAGAACAACTTGGTCCACTCGCAACAATGGTTCCAGCTGGAAACAAAAAAATATCAATAAGTCTTAAACCACCTTGTGCATCTAATTGAGCATTATCAAATTTGATAATTGCATTCTGCATTTTATCTAAGGCATTTGGTGGATAAATACTTGCAAACTCTATTCTTCTTGCAATTTTGACAATATCTTTTGCATAAGTAGAAGCAACTTCTTCACTATCACTTAAGTCATTTCTATAAACTTTAATTTCATCTTTAATTTCTTTAATTCTATTTTTGAATTCTGGATTATGGTTTCTTAGTTTAAAAAATTCATCACTTATCAAATTTAACTCTTGTGCTGCAGCGTGAAATTTTAAGCCTTTGTCTGTGGCTGGAACAAGAGGGACTTCTAATGTATTTTCAATACTTCCTGAACCCGCATCAATTTTTGTGATACCCCAACCACCTTCTTCATTTACAGCCTTAAGCCTTTCGTTTAGTTCCTGCTCTGTTTCAAACGGATAATCAGATTTTTGAAAATTTTCAGTTAAAAGATTAATTTTACCAGTTATATCGTTAATTTTTTCTCTAGTTTCGTTTTCAAGTAAATCCTCATTAGTCAATAATGGAATTAATTGATTTGTTTTACTTATAAAGTTTACGAGAATTGTCTTTTGCTCATTGTTAAGTTCATTAGAATTTTTTATCTCATTCGAGAGTTTTTCTAAGTTCTCATTTTCTTTTTTAATTTGAGAAGTACTTTTAAACTCTCTTTCTTCTATAGGAAATTGATATTTTAATCCCAATAAAGAGTCATTTACTTTTCCTACTTGACATAGCTCATTTGCTGATTTTGGATAAAAACCTTTTGCGATATCCCAAGAATAATAAAGCCAAATTAAAAGAAGAAAACTACTTCCAACAATAACCCAATGAGTTCCACCCAATGCTCTTTCAGGATTTCCAAAAACTGCATCAACTTTTTCTGTTTTGATTAAGCGTCTGCCATAAAGGATACAACCGACGACAGCAAAAAATATTAAAAAAGTTACTATTTGTGTTAACATTTAATTTTCTTTCCCCATAATTTCTTCTTCCATATTCCAAATCATTTCTAAAATTTCCTCTCGCTTTGCAGAAAAATCTTTATCTTTTTTAATTTCCCTTAAGTCTTGTTTAAGTCCCATTGATGCAAATGGAAGATTATATTCTTTATGTATACGACCTGGTCGAGGAGCCATTACATATAATCTTTCACCAAGAAGTAATGCTTCTTCAACAGAGTGAGTTATTAAAATAATTGTTTTTCCAGTTTCTTTCCAAATTTTTAGAACTAGAGACTGCATTTTTTCTCTTGTTAAAGCATCAAGAGCTCCTAATGGCTCATCCATTAAAATTAAATCAGGATCATTTATTAAACATCTTGCAAGAGCAACTCTTTGCTGCATACCTCCAGACAATTGATAGGTTGGAGTATTTCCAAAACCTTTTAACCCAACTATTTCAAGCCATTCATCAACTCGCTTTGAAGTTTTTACTGGGTCTTCTTTTTTCATTCTTAATCCAAAATTGACATTTTCTGCAACAGTTAACCATTCGAACAAGGCACCTTGTTGAAAAACCATTCCTCTTTCAACACCTGGCCCGTCTATTTCTTTATCATTTAAAATAATACTTCCAGAAGTTGGTCTGATAAATCCTGCGGTGATATTTAACAAAGTTGTTTTTCCACAACCTGAAGGTCCAAGAACTGTTAACAGCTCTCCCTTTTTTAAAGTAAAATTCAAATCTTTTAATGCGTGAACTGTTTCCCCTTTGGGGGTTTTAAAAATCATATTAAGATTTTGAGAAATAAGGTCACTCATAAGATTTCTTTATATTCAAATTTTTAATAAAAAAATAGGCACCAACTTGTTTAGAATTGGCGCCTATTTAAATTTTATTTACCTTTAGATTACAAAGGTAAGAAACTCGTGTCTACGTTTCCTCTTGGTGTTCCCATTCCTTTTAAGAATGCATCAAGATTTCCTTTAGTCATAGATTCTTTAGTTTCTTCGGGTGTTAAGAATTTGAAACCACTTAATGTTTCTTTCATATCACCAACTTTCATTTCTGAAGCTTTAGCCATAACACTCATATTGCTTTTACCAGCTTTGTATCTAGCATTAGCTTCATGAGTTACTTCTATGAAAGTTCTAAGCATCTCAGGATTTTCCTTCATAAACTTTGTAGTTACTGAAGTAATATCTATTCCTAAGATACCAGCAGCTCTTGCTTCATCAACTGTAAGTAATCTTGATCCTACAGCAGTTGCAGCTTTAATAGAATTACCACCAAATAAACATGCCATTACAACATCACCACTTACTAAAGCAGCAGCTCCTTCTTCAGGATCCATTTGAATAATATCCATTTTTTTTCTGTCAGCTCCAACAACTTTCATACTTTCATCAAAAACATATTCAGCCATTGTTCCTAGTGGTACAGCAACTTTTTTACCTTCTAATTCAGTAGCGTTTGCTTTTGTAATTCCAGAAGCATTAGAAGTAACACAAGTTGTTCCTCCCATTCCGTATTCCATAGCAATATCTACAAGTTTAATAGGTGCTTTAGATTTCACTGCGTTAATAAACGGAACTAATCCTTGAGAGTAAGAAATATCAATATCTCCTGCTAACATTGCATCAGTCATTGCTCCACCATTAGTGAAGTTTGTCCATTTAACTGGCACTCCAAGAGCCTTAGCGAATGCTTTTTTCTGCATATCTTCTAAGTTTGGACTTGGCCATTCTAAAAAGTAAGCAACCCTAACTTCGTTAGCAGCTGAATTAGCAACTGAAATACTTAAGTTAAGAGCCACAAAACATCCTAATAGAAAACTAATTATTTTTTTCATTTGTTCCTCTTTGTTGATTTATAATAGTAATAGTTAAAATTAAATTTGCTTAGATGTAAAACAAAAAAGTGTCTATTTTGATACAACTTTAAGTTGCGTCAATTATTTTGGTGGTTAATTATACCTATTTAGTCTAAAGAATCTTTCAGTTAAGATATATTAAAATTATTATTTAAAGAAAGATTCTATGAGTTCAGAAAATCGTACTTCAGTCCCTAATTCGTTAAACGAACATTGGATGCCATTTACATCAAATAAAGATTTTAAACAAAATCCAAGATTAATTACAGAGGCAAAAGGAGTTTATTTAAAAACCCATCACGGCAAAACTCAAATTGATGCAAGCTCAGGATTATTTTGCAATCCACTAGGCCATGGAAGAAAAGAAATTACTGAAGCTGTAACTAAACAATTAGAAACTTTAGACTATGCTCAACCATTTCAACAAGGGTTTGGTGGCTCATTTGAACTAGCTACAAGAATTTCAAAACATACTCCAGGTAATTTAAATAAAATGTTTTACACTATCTGTGGATCAACTGCAGTTGAAACAGCAATTAAAATTGCTGTGGCATATCATAGAGCAAGAGGTGACGCACATAGATTTAGATTTGTTGGTAGAGAAAGAGGTTACCATGGAATGAATATTGGATGTGTTTCTGTAGGCGGAATGGTTAATAATGTTAAAACCTTTGCAAGTATTTTAATGCCAGGGGTTCAACACATGAGACACACACATCTACCTGAACACAAATTTGTAAGTGGCCAACCAGAAACAGGTGGAGATTTAGCAATGGACTTAGAAAGAATAGCGAGTAATTTTGGACCAGAAAATATAGCAGCCTGTATTGTTGAACCTATTGCTGGTTCTACTGGAACTTTAGTTCCACCAAAAGGATATTTGCAAAAGTTAAGAGAAATTTGTGACAAACATGGAATACTATTAATTTTTGATGAAGTAATAACTGGATGGGGAAGAACAGGATCATCTTTCGCTGGACATGAGTTTGGTGTAACGCCTGATATTATGACTATGGCAAAAGCTACTACTAACGGAGTAGTGCCAATGGGTGTTGTTGCTTGTAAGGATGAAATTTATGATGCTGTAATGGATGCATCTCCAATGGGATCAGTTGAACTATTTCATGGTTATACTTATTCAGGAATTCCGGTTGCCGTTGCTGCAGCATTAGCTGTTCAAGATATTTTTGAAAAAGATGATATCTTTAATAGAGCAAAAAAGTTAGCTCCTTATTTCCAAAAAGGTTTATTTTCTCTTCAAGACTTAGAGTCAGTAGAGAATATTAGAGGCTATGGAATGATGGGTGGAATTGATATGAAGATGAAAGGTAAGCCTGGTAAAGCTGGTTTTGAATGTTTCAAAGCATGTTATGAAGCAGGTGTTAATTTTAAAGCTACAGGAGATTGTTTAATTATAGCACCACAATTTATCTGTGAAGAAAAACATATTGATGAGATTATTGATAAGTTGAGAACAGGTATCACTAACTATCAAAAGAACCAAAAAAATTAACTACTTTATATTTTTTATATCTATAGTTAACAGAGAGAGATAATGCGTATAGGCGTTCCTAAAGAAATTAAACCACAAGAAAACAGAATAGGGTTAACACCTGATAGTGTGAAAACTTTAGTATCTGAAGGACATGAAGTTTTAGTTGAAAATAATGGTGGCTTTGAAGCGGGTTTTGAAAATGATCAATATACAAATGCAGGTGCAAAGATTGTAGATAAAGCATCTGATATATTTAATGATGCTGAAATAATAGTAAAAGTAAAAGAACCTCAAAAAGTTGAAGTAGACATGATTAGAGAAAATCAAATCGTTTATACTTATCTTCACTTAGCTGCTGCAAAAGAATTAACTGAGGGATTAATTAAATCAAAAAGTATTAATATTGCTTATGAAACAGTAACAGATGATAATGGTAGACTTCCATTACTTGCACCAATGAGCGCAGTAGCAGGTCGTATGTCAGTTCAAGCTGGAGCACATTGTTTAGAAAAAAATCAAAAAGGCAGAGGTCTTTTATTAGGCGGTGCACCTGGTGTTACTGGTGGAACAGTTGTAATTTTAGGTGGTGGAGTGGTTGGAGAAAATGCTGCAGTTATAGCAACAGGTATGCAGGCAAAAGTTCATATTGTTGATAAATCAGAAGCAAGATTAAAACAGTTGGTTCAAATGTTTGGTGATAAGATTATCCCAGAACAAAGTGATAAAATAGATCTAAACAAATTAGTTGGCGAAGCAGATTTGTTAGTTGGAGGTGTTTTAATTCCAGGAGCTGAAGCACCAAAATTAGTAACTAAAGATATGTTAAAATTGATGAAAAGAGGATCTGTAATAGTTGATGTTGCTATAGATCAAGGTGGATGTGTTGAAACAAGTAAACCAACAACTCACGGTGATCCAACATATATAGTTGATGATGTTGTTCATTATTGTGTAGCTAACATGCCTGGTGGAGTTCCAAGAACCTCAACACTTGCATTAAATAAAGCAACTCTTCCTTATTTAGTAAAATTAGCAAATCAAGGCTATCAAAAAGCTTTGGGCGAGGATAAAAACTTTTTAGCAGGATTAAATGTTCATAAAGGACATGTGACTTATAAAGCGGTTGCAGATGTGTTTGGGCATCAATATGTTGAACCAGGAGAAGCAATCAAAAATTAATTAAATGGAAAAGAAATTACCTAATAGCACAAAGGTTGTTGTTATAGGTGGTGGTGTAGTAGGCTGCTCTGTAGCTTATCATTTAGCCAAATTTGGTTGGAAAGATACAATTCTTTTAGAAAGAGATCAGCTAACATCAGGAACAACCTGGCATGCAGCAGGACTTGTAAGTCAATTAGGTCCCTCAGCAGCAATAACTAAAATAAGAAAATATACTTTAGACCTATATAAAGAACTTGAAAAAAAAGTTGATCATTCAGCTGGATTAAGATTAAACGGTGCACTTTCAATTGCCGAAACTAGAGGCAGATGGCAAGAACTTCAAAGACAAGCTACAACAGCTCAACTTTATGATGTTGATGTAAAAATTTTAGATAAAGATCAGATTAAAAAAGATTTTCCAATTGTAAATACTGATGATGTAATTGGTGGAATTTTAATGCCAGGGGATGGTGCTGCTGATCCTTCAGGAGTGACACACATGTTAGCTAAAGCAGCAAGACAAGAGGGGGCAAAAATATTTGAAAAATCTCCTGTTGAAGAAATAATCACAAAAGATGGAAAAATTTCTGGTGTAAAAGTTAATGGTCAAAAGATTGATTGTGAATATATTGTTTTAGCATCTGGAATGTGGTCAAGACAGATTGGGGAAAAAGCAGGTGTAAGTATTCCATTATATCCTGCGGAACATTTTTATATCATCACTGAACCGATAAAAAACCTTTCAAAAACTTTACCAACTATTAGAGATTTTGATAATCGAACTTATATTAAAGAAGATGCAGGTAAAATATTAGTTGGTATTTTTGAAGGAAATTCTATCCCTGCTTGGAATAATACTAACAAAGTTCCAGAAGATTTTTCATTTGGGGAATTTCAAGAAAATTTTGAGCATTTTGAGCCTTATTTAGCTTCTGCAATCAAAAGATTTCCAGTTTTAGAAACAGCAGGTATAAGAAAATTTTTCTCAGGACCAGAGTCTTTTACCCCAGATACTAATACTTTGTTAGGAGAAGTGCCGGAAGTTAAAAACTTTTTTGTATGCTGCGGGTTAAATAGTATTGGTATAGGAAGTGGAGGAGGTGTTGGTAAAGTTACTGCTGAATGGCTGATGACTGGTCATATAAATGAGGATATTTTCAGTTATGATATTAAAAGATTTCAAAAATTTCATTCAGAATTAGGATTTATTAAGAAAAGAATTACAGAGTCTTTGGGTGATTTATATGGAATGCACTGGCCATTTAAACAACATAAAACATCTAGAAATATTAAAACTCTTCCTCATCATGATGATTTAAAAAGTTTCGGAGCTTGTTTTGGAGTTTCAGGTGGATATGAAAGACCAATGTGGTTTGCTTTAGATGGGGAAAAAGCTGAATACGAGTATAGCTATAATTATCAAAGTTGGTATCCTTCAGCTGAATACGAAACCAATAACACCGTTAAAAACGTTGGTTTATATGACTTAACTCCATTTTCTAAATTTGAAATAAAATCAGATAAAGCACATCAAGAGCTTCAAATAATTTGTACAGCTAACATAAAAAATGAACCAGGGAAGTGTGTGTATACTCACATGCTTAACCCAGATGGGGGAATAGAAGCAGATTTAACTGTGGTTTGCGTTGAGAAAAATCACTTTAGAATAATAAGTTCTGCTGCAACAAGAGAAAGAGATAAATTTCATATTAAAAAACATCTTTCAAAAGATATTGAATTAAAAGACATTACTGATGATTTATGTGTATTTGGATTATTTGGTCCAAAAAGTAGGGAATTAATTAAAACCTTATCTAAAGACAATTTCGATAATGAAAATTTTAAATTTGGTTCTGCAAAATATATTAAAATAGAGGGCATTAAGATTTGGTGCCAAAGGTTATCCTACGTTGGTGAATTAGGTTATGAATTATATGTAGAATTTAAAGATGCTAAAAAAATCTACGAACTAATCATTAATAAAGGTAAAGAATTTAATCTTTCAAATTGTGGAATGCACGCGATGGATATAATGCGAATGGAAAGTGGGTTTTTACATTGGGGACATGATATTTCACCTGAGGAAAACCAGTATCAAGCCGGATTATCTTTCACTATTAGTAAAAAAAAGGATGTTGATTTTATAGGAAAAAAAGCAATCGAAAAAATTAAACAAGAAAAAACAAAAACTAGATTTGCAATGTTTACCCTTAAAGAAAGTGAACCAGGCAAGCCATTATTATTACATGATGAACCTATTTATTTTGATGATAAAATTATAGGAAGATCAACTTCAGGTAATTATTCGTTCAATTTTAAAAAGAATTTAGTATTTGGTTATATTAAAAATGATTTTTCTAATGATGAGCTTCAATCTAAAAATTTATTCATTGAAGTTGAAAAAAAGAAATATCCATTATTAATTCAATTAGGGGCCCTAAAACGGACAAATTATAAAAATTTATAATTAAGTTTGTCTTCTTAAGATAAGAACAAAAATTACAGAAGTAATCATCATGATTAATGCATAAGCTGCAGTTGGAACCATATAGGTCATATTAGTACCAAACAATTGTAATCCTACAAAAACTGCTAAAGTTCCATTTTGAAGTCCAGCTTCTAAAGAAATACATCTTCTTTGAGCAACTCCAGTAGTAAAAAATTTAGCTATATAAAAAGCTACAACCATCATCGTAATATTTAAGGCTAAAGCAATTGCCCCAGCTCTTGTTATGAACATCACAATGCTATCCCATTCTTCAATATAGATGGCAATAAAAACAACACAGAATAAACCAATAGACATTTTATTGATAATTTTCATATTGTTTACAATAAAATTACCCCACAGCTTTCTCATAATCATTCCAATGATAACTGGAACTGTTACAACGAAAAACATCTTCAAAGATATACTAAGCATCGAAACTTCTTTTTTGACGTAGGTAATGTCAAATAATTCGATTGATAAAAAAACTACATAAGGAACAGATACGATACTAATCAAACTAGTAATTGCTGTTAAAGTTATTGAAAGAGCCACATCTCCGTTAGCAAATTTAGTAAGTACATTTGAAGTCACACCACCAGGTGCTGCAGCAATTAACATTACACCTAATGCTAATTCAACTGGAGTTTTTAAAATAATTATTAAAAAATATGCAACAATTGGAAGTAATACTAGCTGACAAAACATTCCAATAAAAAAATCTTTAGGATTTGAGGCTACTCTTGTAAAATCTTTAACAGTTAAAGATGCACCTAATCCTAACATGATTAGTGCTAAAGCGATTGGTGCTATCGTTGTTACTATACCCATGACCCCTTCTTTATTGTCCGCACCATAATAGCTTAAAAGATTTTTACAATTAAATAAAGAAGTTTAAGAAATAGTTAAAAGATTGAGGGTCTTTCGCAGAAATTTTGCTTTATTTTTAAAAACTCTTCTCTGATAAGGAAGAATTCTATCAATATTCATTCCAGTCAGTACATAATGTTTTTTATTATTCAGTTTTAAATATCCTTGGTTCACTAAATATTTGCATTTTCTAATTACCGTTGCTCTTGGAATATCTGTCATATCAGATAAAGACATTGCACTTACTCCAGTTGTTTGGTCATTTTCTTGATCTGTGACAATACCTTTATTAAATTTCATATAATCTGGAGTTAAAGAGTGTACGTTTGTTTCATCCATATTTTTTTTATAATTAAAAGCCTGGTTCATTACAACTGTACCCCAAAGATGAAAAGTTGCAACATCATCGAATGCTTCATGGTAACCAATGATCATAGGAATTTGCATTCTATAAAACCATCTCCAACATAAACCAAAGTTTTTTTTAATAACTTGTTCAATATATTTTGTTTCAAGTTTTTTTGGATAAATTCCATCTTTATTGAAAATTTCAGAAATTAAATAAATATATTTAGCGGTTAATTTTATTTGCCTTTCAGGTTTCACTTGAGAAAAGACAGAGCGATCAATTATTATTTGTTTTTTTATTCTTTTTAAAACTCCTAATTTTTCAAGTTCTAAAACTTTTCGTCTAACAGTTTCTTTAGGTAATTGAAGTTTTTCACATAATTCTGTAATACTAAATTTTTCTATTTGAAGGTTTGATTTTGAATAAAATTGATCAAATGTGTGTTGTATATTCATTTGATCATAAAATTGTAACGTTTTTTCAATTAAAGAAATAACGATTAAATATTTGTAATGATCTTTAAAAGCTTTATAAACATTATTCATCCAGCTCCATTGATGAACAATCCAATCTCTTCCTAATTGGTCATAGCTCCTCATCATATGATCATAAACTTGATCATCATTTAGAACTCTAGAAAAATCTATTTGTCTTAAACTCATAATTGTAAAAACACGATATGAAACCCAAAATGAACATGTGTCAACCAAATACTGACCCAGATTGAACTTTCTAAAAATTGTTACGATTATAAAATCATGGTTAGATAAGGTATGGAAAATAAAGGCTTTGCAGATAATAGAACAAGCATCGAGACCCCAAATGATGCTGTAATAGCTGAAAAGCCTTTAAAAACTTCAAATAGAGTTGATATCAATGTTTTAAAATCAAAACTTCAGGAGACTGAGAGTAAAGAGTTTAAAAAAAACTTATTTATACTTTCGTCTTTAATTTTAGGTTTGGGGATACTAGGAATTTATTTATCTTTATGACTAAATTTGCAATTCAACTTAATTCGTGTTTAAATTGAATTATGAAGAATGAAGGAATTAACATTAAAGAAAGACTAATCGAGAAATATCTCGACAAAAAACCCTCTCACAATCAAACAAAGAGTACAGACATTAACGTTTTGCTAAACAGAGTTAAAGTTAATCAGAAAAATGAATCAAGAAAAAAATTATACTTTTCTGCTGCAGCATCTACAGGTCTAATATTGTTTGGGCTTATTATCTTTTAAATCTAAGAAATTCCTATTTAAAGCCAATTAATTAACATTGAATCAAAATATTAAACTATTATAAATCAACATCTATATAAGGCGGGGTAGCTCAGTTGGTTAGAGCGCGGGACTCATAAGCCCGAGGTCAGTGGTTCGATCCCACTTCCCGCTACCAATTTATTATTCAATAAAACACTAAAATACCATTAAATCAGTATGGGTACCGCTTTTTTTATATTCACTATAAATTTTTAAAAAATTCTTTTCATTCATTGGTAAAACTTTATTTTTTTTTAGATCCGTCAAATGTTTGTAATGTTTAATAGATTTCAATAGAATTTCAGGTCTTTTAATAGTCATTAATGTAGGGGAAAATTCAAAAATAATAGGTACTTTTTTATTTAACATTTTTTTCCCACCTAAAAAAATTTGTGGCTCATGTCCTTGTGCATCAATATAAATAAGTGCGTTTTTTTGATTAATGTTATTAATAAAGTTATCTAAAATATTAAGTTGAACAATTTCACCACTTTTTTTCTTTGTTAACCTATAGTCACCACTGTTTAATTTATCAAATTTTTTTAAATAACCTCTTGCAATTTTATTACTAAGTGCTGAATTATAAGTTGCACCTTTTTTTTCAATTTTATTTAAATTGATATTTGCGTTTAACAATCTAAAATTTTCCAATGATGGCTCAAATGCTATATATTTTTCAAATAGTTGATTTTTAATAGCAGGTATCAATGTAGTCCCAACGTGTGCCCCAATATTAATCAGGTATTTTCTTTTTTTATTTTTAAGGTAGCCAAAACCTTTTTTTAGAATTTCAAAATCAAATTTTCCATCTAGAAAAATTCTTTTTGTAATTTCTTCATTATTTTTTAAGATATAATTAATATGATTTAAATCAGCATGAATATATTCTTGATTTAAAGATGTATTATATAGAGCACTTCTAAAAGCTTTTTTTAGACTTTTATTTTTGGTTGTATTTTTTTTGTGATAAAATTTTTTAATCAAACTTTCTATTAGTCTATAAAATCTCATAATTAAAAACTAAAGATATTAGTTAATCTTTTAAAAAAATTATTTTTTCTTTTAAAAGGAATTTCTTTTATTATCCATTTTTTTGATGAACCCACAATTTTATTATTAACATCATAATAAGGTATACTTTTCCAAGGACCTTGAATAAAATTATATAAGTAATGTTTTGATCTTTCAGTTTTGAGATATTCAAGCATACATCTTGCAGAACTTTCCATTACATGAATTTCTTTTGAATTTTCAATTATTTCTGAGTAATCAAAAATACTATGTGAATTAGAATTTCTAATTATTTGATATTCCTTAGAAATTAAATTATCTGGTATAACAAAACCTCTACTCGGATCATCATGAATAAACACATAATTTTCATTTCGCACAAGATCTTCATATAATTTTTTTTCTCTGACTAAATCTCTTTTCCAATAAGTCAGTTCAAAACGTTTTGAATAGTTAATATTAAATTGTTCATAAAAAAGCATATCAATTGTTTTACCTTTATCTTTATTTTTTAAGAAGTAATCAAATCCAATTCTTTCAATGTTATCAGTATCTTTAATAATAGATTCTATTTCTTCTTTTTCTTTTTTTTCATCATTTGTAATTGGAATAATTTCTAAATTTGTCAAATCACGATACATAAATTTTACCATTTCAAAGTACTTTTTCTTTGCAAATAGTTTCACTTTTAAATCTTTATATTTTTCATTTAAAAGAAATCTTACAACTCCATTACAATGAAAGTGATCTCCCAAGCCTAAATGATGATAAATATAAAACTGTTTATTCATCTTATTTTTTGATTGCATTTTTCAATTTGATGTTTCCATGATGGGAATCGAGATTTGTATATTTATTAGAAAGGTGTTTTATTTGACAATTAATATCAATTTCTTTTTTTTTATTATTATACAAAGTAACCATTCTATTAAAAAAACCGTCTGGAACATTTATATAGGTAAGACCAATATTTGCTTTTGCCATTAGATCAAGATTTATCATTCTAGGATCAATAAAATTCGTATCAAAAGCCCCATGTCCACAATCTGGATTACTCGATGGTCCCTGAAGGTGCTCATTCATTAATTCTCGATCATACAAATACATGCCTTGATATGGAAATTTATGACTAACAAATTCGTAATTTTTATTAATATTTATTTTAGGTAATTTATTAATATTATTTTCTTTGGTGAAATCTACAGCATAGATTTCATTATCCTTTTGATTAATTTCAGTTCTAACAAAACCAGGGATAAGATTAAACTTTTTTAGGATTCTTCTACTATTTAACCAATAAGCAAAATTGGATTTATTAATCAATATATCATCTTCTAAGTATAAAAAATGTGTAATTTCCTTATTATTAAAAAGTTCTTTCATTACATTAATATGATACCAAGGCAACATTCTATTATGAACTATTTCATTAATTGGGATAATTTTTACTTCTTCATTTAAACCTTTTTTCATTTTTTCTTGGTGAATAGATGATTTTGTATTCGTTAAAATATAAATTTCATTTTCGTTGGTTATTTCTTTTAAACTTTCACAAACTGCTAATAAATTTGCTAATTTATTTTCATTGTAAAAAAAACCAATGACAGAAGCTAATTTAAATTTATTATTTATCTGATTTAATGGATCATAATTTTCATCAATTATTTTTGAGAAATTACTTTGATTTTTATATTTTGTAAGAGTTATTAAGTCATTAATTTTTTCTTCTTTTTTACCAATAGACTTTAAAAATTTTCTTAATCTTTCTAAAAGATAAACTAACATTGGTCGATCAAATCATTTATTGATTAAATTTTTTAAATATTTTGAATAATCACAAATACCATAAAATTTGATAGATTGATTAATGTGCTTCGATTCAATCCATTTATTATTCAATGCAATCTCTTCTAGGCATGCAATTTTAAATCCTTGTCTATTTTCTATTGCGGAAACAAACATTGAGGTTTTATAAAAATCTTCTATCGAGCCAGTATCTAACCACGCACCACCTCTACCTATAAGATCAGCACTTAATTGTTTTTTTGTTTTATATTGATTTAATAGATCTGTTATTTCAAGCTCACCTCTTTTAGAAGGTTTTAATTTTTTTGAATATTTAATTACATTATTGTCAAAAAAATAGAGGCCTGTGATAGCTAAATCTGACAAATATTTTTTTGGTTTTTCTTTAATTGAAATTATTTTGTTTTTTTTATTGATTTTAGCAACACCATAAAGTTCGGGTTTCTGAACTTTATGTAAAATTACTCTCGCTCCTTTTTTTATTTTGGCATTATCTAGAAGTTTGCTAGTTAAATTTTGGCCATAAAAAAAATTATCCCCAAGTATCATTGCAACATTTTCTTTTCCTATAAACTTCTCCCCAATCACAAAAGCATCAGGTAGTCCCCTAGGTTTATCTTGCTCTAAATATGTAATCTTTATTCCTAATTTTTTTCCATCGGGAATAATCTTTTTATATTGATTAAGCTGTCCTTTATTAACAATTATTAAAATATCTCTGATTTTTGCTAACATCAAAATTGATAATGGATAAAAAATTAAAGGCTTATCATAAATTGGAAGTAATTGTTTATTCACTGCTTTTGTAAGTGGGCTCATTCGAGTACCTTTGCCTCCAGCAAGTATAATTCCTTTTTTAATCATCCTTTTCCAATTCTTCTCATAATGTCTTTTTTTGACAACAATTTATAATATGATCTATTATTGTAATACCAATCAAAAGTTAATTTAATTCCTTGTCTAAAATTTGTCCTCGGGTGCCAACCCAATTTATTCTTTATTTTATTACTATTTAATGCATATCTTCTATCGTGACCTGGACGATCTTTAACCAATAAAATTTTAACCTTTTTTCCTACTCTAAAATTTTTTTTTGAAATATTAATTAATTCATTAGAGACTTGTAAATTATTTAAATTTTTATTTGAACCAATGTTGTAAAATTCTCCAATTTTTCCTTTTAAAAAAACTTTCAATAAAGCTTCACAATGATCTTTTACATATATCCATTCTCTAGAATTTTTTCCTTTTCCATAAATTGGTAAAGGTTTATTGTTAAGTATGTTGTAAATGAGTTTGGGTATTAATTTTTCTGGATGTTGTTTTGGTCCATAATTATTTGAACAATTTGTAACTATCGCTGGAATTTTATAAGTTCTTATATATGAGCTTATCAAATGATCAGATGCAGCTTTGCTAGCAGCGTAAGGTGAACTAGGTCGATAAGGATAATTTTCTGATGATCTACCAGACAATATATCTCCATAAACTTCATCTGTTGAAATATGAATTAATTTTGATTTATGCTTTTTTGAATAATCTTTAAAGCACTCTAATAAATTAAAAACACCTACAATATTATTATCAATAAAATTTTTTGGATTTTCAATAGATCTATCCACATGAGTTTCAGCCGCAAGATTAAAAATTGCAGTAGGTTTATATTTGAAAATTATTTTTTTTAGTTTTTTATCTTTAATATTACACTTTATAAACTTATACTTTTTTGAATTTTTATAATCCTTTGTGTTATAAAAATTTGATGAATAACTTACTTTATCTATGTTAACTACATAATATTTTTTCGATATTAGTAAATCGATTAGGTTACTTCCAATAAATCCTAATCCACCAGTAACAAGAATTTTTTTCATTTTAATTCCTAATGACCCGGAAACTCAATTAAATTTTCTACTTTATAACCTTTTTTTATTAAATTGTCAGAACCGTTCAAATCAAAAAGATTTATAACAAACATAAAACAGGCAACATTTCCACCGGAAATTTCTATTAATTTTGCAGCAGCTTCAGCTGTACCACCCGTTGCAATTAAATCATCAATTACAAGAACTTTATCATCTTTACTAATTGAATCTTTGTGCACCTCAATAGTTGCAGTTCCATATTCTAATTCAAAATCCACAGAATGGACATCAGCAGGCAATTTATTTTTTTTTCTTAACATTATAAATGGTTTTTTAAGAATGTAAGAAACAGCAGATGCAAAAACAAATCCTCTTGATTCTATGGCTGCAATTTTACTAAATTCTACTTTTTTTGATTTTTCAACTATTTGATCAATAGTTTCAGAAAAGGCTTTTTCGTCTTTAATTAGGGTTGTGATATCTCTAAATAATATACCTTTTTTTGGATAATCAGGAATTGATCTAATAAAGTCTTTTAAATTCATAATTGTTATTTATAAAAGTATAATTAAGTTAATTTTTAGACATGACAATAAATAAATTAGCAATCATAGGTGGAAGTGGACTTTATGATGTTGAAGAATTCAAAAAAAGGGAATTATTGGATCTAAAAACCCCGTGGGGAAAACCTTCTGATCAAATTTTAAAAACAAATTATAATGATAAAGAGGTCTATTTTTTACCGAGACATGGAAGAGGTCATTTTATTTCTCCATCAAAAATAAACTTTAGAGCAAATATAGACGCTCTAAAGCAATTAGGAGTAACTGATATAGTTTCAGTTTCTGCTGTTGGCTCACTTAAAGAAGACCTTCCTCCAGGTAAATTTGTAATTGTTGATCAATTCATAGATCGAACTTTCGCAAGAGAAAAAACATTTTTTGATAATGAAATAGTAGCTCATGTTTCTATGGCTCATCCAACATCTAATGGTTTAATGAATGCCTGTGAGGAAGCAATTAAAAAAGAAAAAATAGATTATCAAAGGAATGGAACATACATTGTTATGGAAGGACCACAATTTTCAACATTGGCGGAGTCAAGTTTATATAGATCTTGGAAAGCAGATGTAATTGGAATGACTAATATGCCTGAAGCAAAATTAGCAAGAGAAGCAGAAATTAGATACGCATCTGTATCCATGGTAACAGATTATGATTGCTGGCACCCAGATCATGAAAATGTTGATGTTCAACAAGTAATTAAAGTTCTTTTAGGTAATGCTGCTAAAGCTAAAAACATGATTAAAAATTTGATCGAAAATTTTGAAAAACATATTGATCCAAAAGATCCAACAAATAATTGTCTGGATGTTGCAATTATTACGGCTCCAGAAAAAAGAACAAAAAAGACAATAGAAAAATTAAAAAATGTTGCCGGTAGAGTTTTAAATAAATGAGAATTGAAGGTAAAGAATATCGTACTATTTGGTTTGAGAATAATATTGTAAAAATAATAGATCAAACAAAACTTCCACATCAATTTATTATAAAGGATTTAAAAACAATAAATGATGCAATAAACGCTATTAAAGTTATGGAAGTGAGAGGCGCACCTTTAATAGGAGCTACTGCAGCATATGGATTAGTTTTAGCTATTATTGAAAATAATGATCAGTCATTTTTAAAGAAATCAGCAGAAAGTTTGATAAGCTCAAGACCTACAGCAATTAATCTAAAATGGGCCGTTGATAGAATGATGAATAAATTATCAGGGGTTAATAGTGATAAAATTTTAGAAATAGCTTTGAATGAAGCAAGAGAAATCTGCGAAGAGGATATTAAGTTTTGTGAAAATATAGGATTAAATGGACTAAAAATAATTGAAGAAATTTATAATAAAAAAAAAGATACAGTAAATATTTTAACACATTGTAATGCGGGTTGGCTTGCCACTATTAATTGGGGAACTGCAACTTCTCCAATTTATCATGCACACAAGAAAGGTATTCCAGTTCATGTTTGGGCTGATGAAACTAGACCAAGAAATCAAGGTGCCAATCTAACCTCGTATGAACTTAATGAGGAAGGAATTAAAAATACAATTATTGCTGATAATACTGGTGGGATTTTAATGCAAAGAGGTGAGATTGATATGTGTATTGTTGGAACAGATAGAACTTTATCTAACGGAGATGTTTGTAATAAAGTAGGAACATATTTGAAAGCACTTGCAGCCCATGATAACAACATTCCTTTTTATGTGGCGCTACCTAGCTCAACTATTGATTGGGATATCAAAGATCATAAAGAAATTCCTATTGAAAAAAGAAATTCTGAGGAACTATCTTATATAGAAGGTGTTGATAAGGAAGGAAACATTACAAAAATACAAATTTACCCAAAAAAAAGCAAAGCAATGAACTTAGCATTTGATATTACACCTGCAAAATATGTAACTGGATTAATAACTGAAAAAGGTATCTGTGATGCATCAATTGAGGGATTAAAGAAATTATTTAAATGAAAAATTTAGATCAAAGAAATCAAATTATTGAATTTTCGCTTAAACTAAACTCTACAAATCTTTCACCACTTAGATCTGGAAATATATCTTTAAGAACTACAGAAGATAATAAAGATGGTTATTTAATTACCCCATCAGGAAAAAAATATGACTCTCTAATCCCTCAAGATATTGTTTTTATGGGTTTAGATGAAGAATCAGAAAGAAACGACTCAGTAAATAAACCTTCCTCAGAGTGGAGATTTCATAGAGATATTTATTTAAATAAAAAAGAGGCACAGGCCATTGTTCATGCTCATTCTCCACACGCAACGGCTGTATCCTCTCATGGAAAAACAATCCCACCTTTTCATTACATGATTGCACTTGCAGGAGGGGAGGATATTAAATGCGCTGAATATGCAACCTTTGGAACAGAAGATCTCTCTAGAAATGTTATTAAAGCATTAGAGGAAAGAACTGCTTGTTTAATGTCAAATCACGGTCAGGTTGCTTTTGGAAAAAATTTAGAGGAAGCATTTGAGCTTGCACAAGAAGTAGAAAATATTTGTCATCAATACACTATTGCTCTAAAGTTAGGTCATCCTAAGATTCTTTCATTTGAAGAAATGAAAAAAGTTTTAGATAAGGCTAAAAATTATAAAAAAGGGTAAGATGATTAAAGTTGGGGAGCATATTACTTTAGATATTATAGGTACAACTAAGGAATACGATCCTTCAGTTTATGAAAAAGTTATAAATAAGATCGCTAAAGCGGCAGATGTAACTATTTTGAATATTTCAAAATATAAATTTGAACCTCAAGGGTTTACGATTTTGGCATTATTAGCTGAAAGCCATATAAGTTTTCATACTTTTCCAGAAAAAGGAATTATAAGTTTTGATTTTTTTACATGTGGTAAAATAAACCCTTCAATAGCAATTGATATTATTAAGAAAGAATTTGAACATAAGAGAATAGTTAAAAAAGAATTTAATAGAGATACTAGATCTCTTTATCATGATATTTATAGTTCCCCAGGATTACAAAAATCTTACGTTGTAAATGAAGTTTTAGAGGATTTTAATTCAAAAGTCGGTCAACACATTGAAATTTTGGAATTAGAACAATTCGGAAAATCTTTATTTATTGATGGAGAAATTCAAGTAGCAGCTTCTGATGAACATCTTTATAGCTCAACTTTTGTGGGAGCGGGTTTAAAATTAAATAAAGATAATGAGAGGGCGGCAATTATTGGTGGAGGAGATGGAGGTGTAGCAAGAGAATGTATTTCAAAAAAATTTAATTTTGTTGACTGGTATGAACTTGATCCTGAGGTAGTCGAAGTTTGTAATAAACATTTAGGAAATATTGGAAATAAGGCCACTGAAAAAAATTCAGTTAAATGTGTATGGGGTGATGCATTTGAAAGCATTAAATCAGTTAGTGATGATACGTATAATCATATATTTGTTGATTTAAATGATGATCAATTTTGTATTGATTTAGCCGCAAAGAACATGGACTCTTTAGTGAGGATTTTGAAACCAAAAGGAGTAATAACAGCTCAGGTCGGAAGCCAAGACAAAAAACCTCTTCAAGTTGAAAATTGGCTTAATGTATTCAACCACCACTTTGGAAATACCAATTTAGCTAGAGTTTACATACCTAGTTTTGACTGTTCTTGGAATTTTTCTTCTTCAATTAATCACTAATTTTTTCTTTTTAAATTCTTTAATTTATGAAATACTTATTCATAAATTATTAAAGGAGAAAATAATGAATATAATTAAAAAAACTATATTTTCAGTTCTAGCTTCTTTGTTAATTATTGGAAACGTTTATGCTTCTGATAAAATAAAAATTGGAACTGAAGGTGCTTATCCTCCATGGAATTCAAAAGATGCCTCAGGTAAATTAATTGGATTTGAAGTTGAGTTAGCTTACACACTTTGCAGATATATTGGTAAACAATGTGTAATCGTTGAACAAGACTGGGATGGAATGATACCAGCTCTTATAATGAGAAAATTTGATGCAATTATGGCTGGAATGTCAATTACTGATGAGAGAAAAAAAGCAATAAGTTTTTCTCAAGGTTATGCTGACGAAGTAGCTTCATTAGCAGTAATGAAAGGTTCTGATCTAGAAGGAATGAAAACTCCTGCAGGTATTGGTCTTTCAAGTCCTAACAGTGACGCTAAAAAAGCTTTAAAAACTATTACAGCAGCACTTGCTGGAAAAACTGTTTGTACACAATCAGGAACTATTCACCAAAACTTTTTAGAGTCAGGTGATGTAGGAAAAGTAAATTTAAGAACTTATAAAACTCAAGATGAGGTTAACTTAGATTTAGCTTCTGGAAGATGTGATGTTGCATTAGCTGCAGCAGTTGCTTTTAGTGACTATGCTGAAAAATCAGGAAAACCAGTTGTGCTTGTTGGTCCAACTTTTTCTGGTGGAGCATTTGGTAATGGTGTTGGAGTTGGTATCAGACAAGATGATACTGAACTTTTAAAAGCATTTAACAAAGCAATTGATAAAGCAAGAAAGAACGGAGACATTAGTAGAATTGCTACTAAATGGTTCGGTTTTGATGCTTCTATGTAATTAATTTTAGATTTGGCGACTATATATTATGGTCGCCAATCTTTATGGAACTTCTCGCATTTGGAAAAACTGGTTGGGGTGATGAACTTTTTATTGCCACTCTAATGACTATAGCTGTTTCTATAACAGCTATGATAATTGGTTTTTTTTTTGCTTTAATCTTTACTCCACTAAAATTATCAAAAAATAAATTTTTAAATTTCATTGGTAATTCTTACACCACTGTAATCAGAGGTGTTCCAGAATTATTAGTAATCTACCTTTTCTTTTTTGGAGGAACTGGTGCAGTAATGTATGTGGCGTCAATTTTTGGGTATAACGAATATATTGAAATAAATGCATTCGTCACAGGGGCTTTTGCTATTGGAATTATTTCTGGTGCTTATTCAACAGAAGTATTCAGAGGAGCAATTCAATCTATCGATAAAGGTCAATTTGAAGCTGCTAAGACTTTAGGACTTAATAAGTTTGGTCAATTTTTTAAGATCATCCTTCCACAAACTTTAAGGTTGGCTATCCCAAATTTGAGTAATGTTTGGCAAATAACTCTTAAGGATACTTCTTTAATTTCTGTAACAGGATTGGTTGAAATTATGAGACAATCTTATATCGCTGCAGGCTCTACTAGAGATCCACTATTCTTTTATTCTTTTGCTGCTGTTTTGTATTTATTATTAACATTTTTAAGTATGAAAATAATAAATAGATTAGAACTAAAATATAGTAGGGGGTATTAATGGATCTCGAACTCATGATCAACAGTCTACCTAAATTATTAAGTGCAGCTTTGATTACATTGAAACTTTTATCAGTTTCATTAATTATTGGATTATTCATTGGTTTATTTTTTGCAATTTTAAGATTAAATAAAAGTATTTTTGTTAACAAATTTGCTTATTGTTATTCATATATTTTTAGAGGAACACCATTATTAGTTCAGATATTCATTATCTATTTTGGGTTAGGTCAAATTGAATATTTAAGATCAACCTTTTTATGGGTAATCTTAAAAGAACCATACTGGTGTGCTATCATTGCTTTTGCTTTAAATACAGGAGCTTATACCTCAGAAATTTTAAGGTCTGCTTTTCAAACAATTAAGCCTGGTATAATTGAAGCTGGCAAAAGTTTAGGTATTTCAAGTAATATAATTTTTTATAAAATACAGATACCAATTGCTATTAGACAGTCTCTTCCAGCATACGGTAACGAAATCATCTTAATGATGAAAGGCACATCTTTAGCAAGCACAGTAACTATCATGGATTTAACAGGTGTTGCAAAATATATTATTTCAACGACATTCAAACCTGTTGAAGTTTTTATCGTTGCTGGAAGTATATATCTGTTTATGACTTTTATAATTCATAATCTGATTAAATTTTTAGAAAAAAAATATAGCTTTAATTAAAGAACTACCAAATCTATTTTTTGTTTACCTAGTCTTTCATTACCCTTATCCGTTACTAAATAAGTTTCACCTAAATTCATAGCAAGCTGGTTATCAGAATCCATAAGTATCATATGCATAAAAAAAACATTTCCAGGTTGAATAATATAAGGATTGCCAGTGTATAGCATTGGCCAATCCATCCAATTAGGTGAAAAAGTTGAACCCAATGAATAACCACATGCATTCATTCTTGCTTCTTTATAACCCAGATTATCAAATGTTTTTGCGTGTACATCAAAAACTTCTCCAACATTATTTCCAGGTTTCAGTTTTTCCTCACAATTTTTTAAAGCTTCAACACATGCCTCGTGCATCTTAATATGTTTTGGATCAGGTTTACCAATAGGGATAGTTCTAAACATTGCTGAGTGATAATGCTTGTAAGTACCTGCCCATTCAATACTTAGCTGATCTTGATTTGATAGATTTCTTTTTTCAGCTTGGTATCTACATAAAAGCGCGTTGTGTCCTGATCCAATAATATATTCATTAGCTGGGTAATCTCCTCCACCTTCTAAAACTGCTTTTTGCATTTCAGCTAAAATTTTAGCTTCAGAAGCGCCAGCTTTAGTATGCCTCCAAGCTTCATCTAATGCTTTATCTGCCAATTCTGCTGCTTTTTTAACATAGACAATTTCTTCATGAGATTTAATTACTCTTAATTTTGTAATTAGTTCTGATTGATCGTTTACTTCACAATAATCTTTTAAAGACTCGTTTAATCGCAATGCATTGCGTCCAGTCATTCCATAAGCTTCATATTCAATTCCAATTTTTTTTCCTTTCAAAGAAAGTTCATCTAAAATAATCTTGAGATCAACTGTTGGGTTTGATCCATCTTTATCAACCCAAATTCTAATATCTTCAATATTAGAAGTATTCTGTGCCTGTCTTAAATCAGGAGCTCTTGTTAAAAGAATTGTATTACCATTTTTATCCAAAACTAAAGTTTGAAAAAAAACATAGCCGAAAGTATCGTATCCAGTGAGCCAGTACATAGATTCTTGCCTAAACATCAATAGAGCATCAAGCTCTTGTTCTTTCATTGATTTAAGAATACTAGTTTTTCTTTTTGAAAATTCCTCTTTTGAAAAATGAAGTGCCATTAATAAATTTAATAACTTGTGTATTCTTTTATTTCTTTAATAACAGATCCAGTATGATTATTAATTTCTAATTTAATTTTTGCTCGATCATCATTTAAAAAATGAATATCTCTTGAAAGTTTTATAAATTTTTCTCCAAAATTTTTATCTTTTTCACATTGTCTTTTATCATCTTCAATAACCCACAGCTTAGCATTAATTTCTTTTAAAGACTGAAAAAGGTCATTTAACTTATTATCAGACTTTACATTACTATCTAATTGATTTTTTAAAATTGAATGTTCATTTGATATAAATTTTAATTTATCCGGATCTTTAATTTTTACCTGTTTGATCTCTAAAATTGAAATCTTGTCTAAAAGCTCTCCAACTGAAACTTCAACTATAATTTTATTCATAAATTTAAATACTGTGCTATCTTGTTACAAATATGTCTAATATTTTAATTATTAAACACGGATCATTAGGAGATATAGCTCAAGCAAGTGGTGCAATTCAAGATATATTTGAAAATCATAAAAATGATCAAATATTTCTACTTACAACCAAACCTTACTTTGATTTATTTAAAAAAAATCCTTTTATTCATGAAGTGATTTTAGACAAGAGATTACCTAGATATAATCTAATTTATTTATATTTTTTAATGAGAGAACTAAAGAAGCATAAATTCTCCAAGGTTTTTGATCTTCAAAACTCATCTAGAACTTCTTTTTATAAAAATATTCTTTTTCCAAAAGCTGATAAAATAGTATGGTCGAGTTCAACCACAACTTTACCATTAGATAAAAATAAAGAGGAATTTGATAAAATTTCAGTTCTTGAAAGATTCGATCATCAGTTAAAAGAATCTGGATTAAACACTTCAAACACTTTAAAACCAGACTTTAGCTGGGCCTCTACTGACATCAGTGAGATTAAAAATTTCTATAAGTTTGATAAATATATTTTATTATTTCCTTTTTGTTCACCACATTTGACTATAAAAAAATGGCCTCATTACAATAAACTTATTGAATTAATTTCAAACAGATTTGGTGATGAGTATAAAATTTTAACTGCACCAGGACCTTCTGAAATTAATGATGCAAAAGATATAAATGCATTAGCGTTACTAGATAATGGAAGAGCATTAGATATATCTCAGCTTACTTCATTGATTAAAGGGAGCTCTTTTGTAATTGCTAATGATACTGGTCCGGCACATATTGCAGCACATGTAGGATCTAGCGGTCTTACATTATTTGGTAAACACACAACAGCATATAAAGTTAGTATCGAAAGGGAAAATTTTAAAGCAATTGAGGTATCAGATCTAAATAATTTAAGTGCAGAAAAAGTATTTGAAAGGTTAACTAAGAATTTATCTTAGTCCAGAATTTTTTTATATTCTTCTAAAATTTTATCCCAATGAAACTTAGAAACATATGTTTTAGCATTTTTACCAAACACATGATATTTTTTGTTTTCAATCATTGAATTTAAAGATGAATAAATATCATCTAAATTATTTCCATCACAAATTAAACCTGTTTTATCATGACTGATAGCATCAGATGCGCCACCATCTTTTCCTCCAAGTGAAGGAACACCGTATTGAGCAGCTTCCACATAAGCTATTCCAAAACCCTCTACAGATGTTTTGTGAATAATTGATGGCATAACAAAAATATTAGATTTAGCTATTAAAGAATTTTTTAAATCACTACTTATATCTTTAAAAAACATAACTTGAGAACTTAGATCAAGCTCTTTTACTAAATCTTTAATATTTTCTTCTTCATCACCATAACCAATACAAATATAAACTATATCAGGGTGTATTTGTTTTAAATTTCTAAGAGCCATAATTATTTTTTCATGATTTTTCCTTTTATCAAATCTTGAAACGGTAATTAATCTTGGCGATTTTGTTTTAAGTAAGCTTTCAACTTTTTCTAATGATTTTTTATTTAATTCTTGAACAGGATTAACGCCAGGATTAATTACAATCAATTTATCTTTATTCACTCCGATATTAATTGCCAAATTTTTTGTATATTCAGAATTGGCAATTACTTTTTCAACATTATTTAAAACTTTAATAACTCTCTTATTTAAAGAGCTTCCTTTAGTATGATTAATCTCTTTTCCATGTATTAAACAATATTTTTTCTTTTCTGTTTGAATTAACTCTAAACTTTTCCAGTGATCAGCAATTACACCTCGTACTTTATTTTCTTTTAAAAATTCATTAACTAATTGAGCTTTTCTAATTTTTCGAAGAAATTTTATTCCACCAACTCTTTCAATTGAAAAGTTTTCTTTTTTATCAAATTCTTTATGATTTTCTTGGTAATCTGCAAAAACTTTAATCATAAAGTTTTTAGACATTTCTTTAGTAAGACCCCACATAAGACTTTGCATACCACCTAATTCTGGTGGAAAGGATCTAGTAACAATTAGATACATTAATTATTGTTTCCATTTAATTCCACAACCAGCGCTTGGAATTTGATTTTCAGGTCCCTTACCAGTTTTAGCTATTTGTTTCATAGCTACAAGAAGATCACTTTCACCACTTCTTACTGGCACTAAGTTTTTAAGTTCTCGTAATCGTCCCCTATATTGAAGCTCTAAATCTTTGTTATAACCAAAAAAATCTGGCGTACATACAGCATCATATATTTTAGCAATTTCTTGGGTTTCATCATTTAAATAAGGAAAACTAAATTGATTTTTTTTAGCAAATTCAACCATATTATCAAAAGAATCTTCAGGATAATTTTCAGCATCATTAGCACAAATAGCCACTGAATTAATTCCAACTTTTTTTAATTCATTGCAATCTTCAACAATATCTTTTGTAACAGCTTTAACATAAGGACAGTGATTACATATAAACATTATCAAAGTCCCATTTTCACCTTTGATATCATCTAAAGAAATAATTTTATTGTCTGTTGATTTAAGCTTGAAGTCATGGGCCTTTTGGCCGAAATCACATATTGGAGTTTGTATTGGCATAATGTTATAATATATAAATTATGTTTTACGATTTAAAAGATAAAAAACCAAAAAACTCTGGCGAAAATTGGGTAGCACCAAATGCCGTTGTTATAGGGGACGTCACTTTAGAAAAAAATACAAGTATTTGGTTTAATGCAACCTTAAGAGGAGATATTGAAAATATTCATATAGGCGAGGGGTCTAATGTCCAAGATGGAAGTGTCTTACATACTGATCCTGGCTGTCCTTTAAAAGTTGGAAAAGATGTAACAGTTGGACATTTAGTTATGCTCCATGGTTGTACTATTGGAGATAATAGTTTGATTGGAATTGGTGCAGTGATCCTAAATAAAGCCAAGATTGGAAAAAATTGTATTATAGGGGCAAAAGCTCTCATTACAGAAAACAAAGTGATACCAGACAATTCATTAGTAGTTGGTTCTCCAGGTAAAATAGTAAGAGAAGTGACTGAGGAAGAAAAAAAAGCTGTAGCAGAAAACACTAAACATTATCAAGATAATTGGAAGAAATATTCTAAATCAATTTTTTAATTTGATAATGAGAATTTTTTTCTATTTAAATCTAATTTTATAAATCAAAATAAAAAAACTTAATACAAGTGTAACCGCATTAGCTAAAATTACAGGCAAATCATTTATAATTAATCCATAAATTAACCAAGATAAAACTCCTATAGTAAAAATTAGAAACATATAAAGTGAAATATCTTTTGTACTTTTTGATTTATAAACCTTAATTGCTTGTGGTAAAAAAGCAATTGTTGTACAAAAAGCTGCAAAGAAACCAATATATTTAATTACAAAATCTATCATTGTTATTTATGGAACTAGCCAAGCATTTTTGTTATTTTCAAAATCAAACTTTGCTCTTCGATGACCTTTTGCTGCAAGATAAAGCCACTCAATTGATTTAATATTACATTTAATCACAGTAAAGTTTTTATAACCATCTTCACTTTGTTCCATTGTGTAATCAAAATCTTCCAATTTAGATATCATCCCAGAGGTCGGATTTTCTGATGCAGTTCCAGGAGGGCTATCAGTTAAATAACATCTTCTACTTATATGTTGAGTTTTTTTCCAAGATTCTTCTGCAATAGAATTTTGATTATTTACTTCACATTCTATTTTTGCTCTTAATTGTATTTTTTCTTCTTTGTCATAGAAAACTAGAGATGCCTTTTTATTTTTTTTGAGAATATTTACTTTTGGAGATCTAAAATCAGTATGAAATTGCAATAGATTATTTTTTCGGTCTGATTTTCTTAAAACAACAATTCTACCGTCAACTTCATCTTGATAAGCACAGATAAAGACAGGAATTCTAAAAGGTGACGCTCTATTAGTCACTGCATCATCTAACATTGACCAATACTTATTTTGAATTTCCTCCAGATTTTCATAGTATGCTGGCTGCATACATTACTTTCTAAATCTTTTAATTAAACTTGATGTATCCCAACGATTTCCACCTAAACCCTGAACTTCTCCATAAAATTTATCAACTAGTTCTGTAACAGGTAATAATGAACCATTATTCTTAGCTTCATCCATTGCAATTTTTAAATCTTTTCTCATCCAATCAACTGCAAATCCAAAATCAAACTTATCATCAATCATTGTTTTGTATCGATTTTCCATTTGCCATGATTGAGCTGCACCTTTTGAAATAACTTCAATAACATCTTCCATATTTAGCCCAGCTTTCATTCCAAAGTTTATTCCTTCAGACAATCCTTGAACTAAACCCGCAATACAAATTTGATTAACCATCTTTGCGAGTTGTCCACTTCCAGCATTACCGAGTAATTTCATTTTTTTGCTGTAACAATCTATTTTATCTTTTGCTTTATCAAAGTCAGCTTGATCACCGCCGATCATAACAGTCAATGCACCATTCTCTGCACCAGCTTGACCACCTGATACTGGAGCATCTAATGCACCAAAACCATTTTTTTTTGCGTACTCATGAATTTCTCTAGCAATCGTTGCTGAAGCTGTAGTGTTATCAATATAAATAGAACCTTTTTTAATTGTTTTAAATGCTCCGTTTTCACCAAATGTTACTTCCCTTAAATCATTATCATTTCCAACACATGTAAAGACATACTCAGCATCTTTTGCGGCTTCAGCAGGAGTTTCTGCTATTTTACCTTTGTATTCTTTGATCCATTTTTCTGCTTTAGATTTTGTTCTATTAAAAACAGTTACATTGTGACCACCTTTTGATATATAACCAGCCATTGGATAACCCATGACACCAAGACCTATGAAAGCAACATTACAAGTCATAAATTTTTTATATGTTTAAGAGTTTAAGTTTAAAAGTAATTATATTTGGTTTTATATTTACATTTTTTTCAAGTTTTGGACAGAGTTTTTTTCTTGGCCTGTTTAATTCTAGTATACGTGATACACTTTCTATTACCCAGGGACAATTTGGATCAATTTATGCCTCTGCCACTTTACTAAGTAGTTTCCTTTTGATTTGGGTTGGGAAGAAAATAGATGATATCAATATTTTCAAATTTGTATTTTTTGTAACTTTACTTCTTTCGTTTTCATGTTTTTTCTTTTCAAAAATTTCGTCAATTATTTTTTTATTTGTTGCAATTTTTTTAATGAGATTTTCAGGACAGGGTATGATGTCTCATACTGCTACTACTACTATCTCAAGGTATTTTACAAAATCTAGAGGAAAAGCTTTAAGTACATGTTGGTTTGGACTTTCTACAGCAGAATTTTTTTTACCTGTTTTAATTGTTTATTTATTAACAATAACATCCTGGCAAAATTTATGGATATCAATTTCAATATTAGTTTTAATATTTCTACCAATTACATCTTTTATTTTGATAAAAAAATTGAATTTTGACTCAAGGGAAGATGTAGAAAACGAAGAATTCAAAGAAAAAGATATCAAACAATGGAAAAGAGTAGAAGTTTTAAAAGATTATAGATTTTACGTAATATGTTTAAATATGTTGGCGATGCCTTGGATTGCAACTGGGGTTTTTGTTTATCAGTCATTTATTATCGAATCAAAAGAGTGGGGAGCTTTTGTTATTGCCCAATCATTTATGGTTTACTCAATTTTATCAGTTTTAACTTTATTAGTTTCAGGATTTTTGATCGACAAGTTTACCAGTAGAAGATTATTAATATTTATGAATATTCCACTTTTACTATCTTCATTAGTCCTAATCTTTTTTGATATTCCATTATCAGCCTTCATATTTTTGGGGTTAATTGGTGTTTCAAATGGTTTTGCTAATGTGTTGGGTTCGTCAACATGGGCTGAAATTTATGGAGTAAAACACATTGGTTCCATAAAAGCTTTAACAACAGCGCTGATGGTTTTTTCTACTGCTTTTGGAACTGCTTTATTTGGATTATTGATAGATAAGGGTTTTTCAATTGAACAAATTGCTTTGGTATCTTCTATTTATATTTCTACATCTATCATCCTTCTGTTTTTTGTAAGAAATAAGCTAAATCCACAATATATTTAAAAATATCCTTGATTTTTTTAAGCTCACTGTATAGATACTGGCCATGGCTAGAGTAACAGTAGAAGATTGTATCGATAAAGTTGATAGTCCCTATGAATTAGTTTTGGTTGCTAAAGAGAGAGCAACTCAACTTAATTCAGGTATTGAGCCAACCTTAGAAAAAGATAATGATAAGAATACAGTTATCGCTCTAAGAGAAATTGCTGAAGAAAATATTAAAGTACCTGATTTAACTGATAGCGCTATTTACAAATTAAGAAAACACGTCGAACAAATTGATGATGGTACTGATGCAGATGAAGACGTAGGCGACGATTTTGAAAGTTTATATAAAGGAGAAATTTCAAAAAGCGGTACACCAATCCTACCATCTAAAAGGGCTAGAAAAGCTCCAGAAAAAATTCAAGTTTCTAAGGAAGACTTAGAAGAGCTTTCGCAGACTGCCCAACCAGATGTTGATACATCAAATCCAGATAGCCCAGAGGCAGATGAAATCGATGACGTTTCTTTAGAGGAGGTTTCTGAGAGCGAAAATCAACAATCAGAAAACAACCCTAACGATTCAGAGCCTTCAAACTCGTAAAAAAATAATATAAAATTACATCATGAACAGGAAAGTTTCAGTTGCACCTATGATGGATTGTACAGATCGTCATGAGCGTTTCTTTTTAAGACTAATTTCAAAAAATACTCTTTTATATACTGAAATGATTGTTGATGAAGCAATCAATAGAGGTGATAAAAAGAAATTACTAGAATTTAATATTAATGAAAAACCAGTAGCGCTTCAATTAGGTGGTTCATCACCAAAACTTTTAGCTAAAGCAACAAAAATTGGAGAAGATTTTGGTTATGATGAAATTAATTTAAACCTAGGTTGTCCAAGCAAAAAAGTAGAAAAAAATAAATTTGGTGCTTGTTTAATGAAGGAACCAAAATTAGTAGCAGATTGTTTAAGTCAAATGCAGGCAAAAACGAAATTACCTGTAACTATTAAAACTAGAATTGGATATGACGATGTAGAAGATTATGAAAATTTACATAAATTTATATCAACATTGAAATCAACAGGAGTTAAAACATTTATTATTCATGCTAGAAAAGCAATGTTAGGTAAATTTACACCTAAACAAAATTTAAACATTCCACCACTAAAATATGAATATGTTTACAATCTTAAAAAAGATTTTCCTAAAGAGGAAATTGTTATTAATGGAGGTATTACCTCAGTTGAAGATATAAATGTTCATCTTAAAAAAACAGATGGTGTAATGATTGGAAGAGCTGCTTACCATTCTCCTTATTTGTTAGCTGAAATAGAACAGAAAATTTTTAAAAATAAAAATGTTCCAAGCAGACAAGATGTAATCGAAAAATTAATTCCCTATGTTAAAGATGAACTTAAGAAAGGTACACGTTTAAATCAAATTATGAGACATACTTTAGGCCTATTTCATGGACAAACAGGAGCAAGTTACTGGAAAAGATATTTAAGTGAAAATATGTGTGTAAGAGATGCAGATGTAAAAAAAATAGATCATATAATGGATAAGATTAAATTTAATAATATTGATACAAGTGTAGGTCAGTCTGCTTAGTTCAATTATAGCAAACGAGTATAGCTACACTATTTTACTTATGATTTTGACTGCTATACCTGTTGGTTTTGTGGCTGGCTTATTTGGTATTGGTGGAGGATTAATTACTGTTCCATTTTTATATTATATTTTTAATTCTTTAGGAATTGAACAAGAATATTTAATGCATTTAGCCGTCGGAACTTCTTTTGCAATTATTATCCCAACTTCAATAGTTTCAGTATTGACCCATAATAAATTTAAAGCAGTCGATTTTGAAATAGTCAAAAGTTATGGAATTTTCGTCATTGTCGGGGTGATAATTGGCACTATATTTGCAGCATCTTTGAAAACTAAATCCTTAGTATTATTTTTTTCAACAATCTTAATATTACTAAGTATTTATTTATTACTTCTTCAAGAAAAAGAAAAAAATGTATTAGTTGATATTAAACTTCATTTTAAAATTATTTTAGGTTTTATTGTTGGATTTATTTCTGCTCCTATGGGAATAGGAGGGGCAATTATGAATGTGCCAATCTTAAAATTTTTTGGATTTTCGATCAATAAAGCTATTGGAAGTGCTGCGGCTATAGGATTTTTGATAGCAGTATTTGGAGCTTTCGGTTTTTTAATTTCAGGAACATATTTAAAAACAAATTTACCTTTAAGCATAGGATTTTTAAATATACCTGCGTTCTTAATATTTATTCCTATAACAACATTTATGGCTAGAATAGGAGCAAGAACAGTCCATAAGATTGATAAAAATAAAATTACGAAATTTTTTGGAATATTCTTATTATTAGTTGCTATTAAGTTTTTATTAGAATACCTGAAATTATAAATTTGGTAGGGGTGGTTTCAGTCTCCCTCTACCACCCTAATTAGATGATAAATGATTCTCTCAAATATATATAACTCGTTTTAATTGAATAATGGCTTTATCTTGAAAAATGCAAAAGTTTCTTATGTTCTGAACTTAATTCAAAATTCTCAATTTTCTTGACAATTTTATTTACCTCTTTTTTACTTTCTTTTATGGCCTCGTCCATTTTTCTTATGATCTGATTAGTACCAAAAGATAAAGAGGCCTGAGCAACACTTTTAGTTGTCGCTCCAGTAAAAGCTGGACCCAATAAGGCAGTGCCAGGTGCACTACAGCCTGTAAATAAAATTAACATAAGAATGAGTAAATATTTTTTCATTTAAAAAAGAACTATCTAGCTCTTATATGATTCTATTCTAATTATATTTTTTATTTTTTTGATTTTATACATAATTTACACGTAGAAATTGAATCAAGAAATTATCTTTAAAATTATTAAAATTTTTTCGATAAACTTAAAATTTTAAGCTCAATTTAAACACATCAAATATATTTTATGTTGTATAAAATTGTAAACTTTTCGTATGAGCCCAAAAAAAATAGAAAGAAAAAAAAAGGGTAAAATTATAGACATAAAAACTCTTGTCCCAAAAAACTTAAATTTAAATAAATTAAAATTGAACCCCACCAATGTAATTGCAGATACAAAAAATAAGATTGGAAGTTTTTATACAAATCTTAAAAAAGAAAGAGAAAAGGAAAAAAAGAGATTAGAGAAAAAGAGAATTTTAGACGAAAAAAGAGAACTGCAAAGAGAAAAGAAACAAATCCAAAAAGAAAAACTAGATAAAATTAGAGATGAAAAAAGACAAATATTAGCTCAACAAAAATTAATAATCGATAACGAAAAGCAAGTAAGAAAAAATGAGGAAAAAAGAAGAAAAATTGAGGATAAAAGAATTAAAATAGAACAGCAAAAGATCAAAGATGAACAAGCAAAAAAATTAAGGGAAGACGCTCGTAGGCTCAAGGAGGAAGAATTAAGATTAAAAATTTTAGAAAGACAAAGAATAAGAGAAGAAAAGCTCAAAGCTAAAGAAGAGCAAATTAAAGCCAAACAAATAGAAGCTCAAAAAATTAGAGATGAAAAAGAGATAAAGAGGCAAGAGGAAAACAAAATAAAAGAACTTGAAAGACAAAAAAGACTAGACGAAGAGCAAAAAATTCGTGAAGCAGCTAGAAAATTGAAATATGAGGAGGAAAAATTAAGAGAAACAGAGAATAGATTAAGACAATTAGAGATTGATAGACAACAGGATATTGAGAGACAATTATTGAAGGAACAAGCTGAACAAAAAGCAAAAGAAGAGGAATTAAGAATAAAAGAGCAAAAGATTAAAGATGCTGAAAAAGAGAGAATTGCTAAGGAAAAAGAACAAAGAGATAGGGAAGAAGAAATTAGAAGAGAGGAAGAGAAACAAAAAAGAATTGAGGAGGAAAAAGCTATAGCAATGAAGCAAAAAGCTGAAGAAGAAGATAGAATTAGAGAGGAAAATAAAAGAATTAGAGAATGGGAAGACAAATTCGACCAAGAACAAAAAATAAAAGAAGATGCTTTAATAAAAAAGTTTTATAGTGATCAATCGACTGATCAAGTTACAGAAAATAAAGATGAAAATTTAGATGAAAATATTAATGATGAAAATAAAACCAGTTAATCATATTTTTTGGTCGTAGTTTCCAATCTTACCAGTTTCTTGAAGTATCTTATCAATAAATTCAAAAATTTTAATTTTTCGATTATCTGAGGTAGGACTTTCTGTGACAATAACTAAAGATGGTTTATTAGATGATGCTCTAATCAAACCCCATGAACCATCTTTAAAAGAAAACCTTATTCCATTGACAGTTAAAATCTCTTCTATTTCTTGTCCATCAATTTTAATATTATCCTTCTTAAATTTTTCAAATTGTTCAACTAAATTTTCTACAACTATATATTTTTCTTCATCTTTACAATAAGGAGCCATTGTCGGTGATTGGAAAGTTTTAGGAAGTTTATTAATTAAATCACTCATTTTTTTATTTTGATCATTTAATAAATGACAAACTTGAATTGCTGAATTTATGCCATCATCATAACCATAACCTAATGGTTGATTAAAGAAAAAGTGCCCACTTTTTTCAAAACCAGCTAAAGCTTTTTCATTATGAACTTTTCTCTTAATATGAGAGTGTCCTGTTTTCCAATATATAGTTTGGCAATTATTTTTTGTTAATATATCATCGTTTGTGTATAAGCCTGTTGATTTTACATCTACTATAAATTTTGAGTTTTTGTGTTTAGCAGAAAGATTTCTAGCAATTAATAATCCTATTTTATCTGAGAATATTTCATTTCCATCATTGTCAATAACTCCAACTCTATCTCCATCACCATCGAATCCAAATCCAATATCAGCATTATTCTCTTTTACTGATTTTGAAATCGCATGTAGCATTTTTAAATCTTCTGGATTTGGGTTATATTTTGGAAAAGTCCAATCAAGTGTACAATCCAACTCAATTACTTCGCACCCTATACCTCGTAAAATTTCCGGTGCAAAAATTCCTGCCGTTCCATTTCCACACGCTACAACAGCTCTAATTTTTTTATTTATTTTGTTTTTGTATATTAAATCTTTTTTATAAACTTCTTGAAAATCTTTAATTTCTTTTTGATCGCCTTTTCCTAGGATAAAATTCTTTTTTAAGGTTATATCTTTTAATTCTTTCATTTCATCTGGTGCATGAGTTAAGCCTTTTTTGATCCCCATTTTTACACCGGTCCAACCATTCTCATTATGACTTGCTGTTACCATCGCAAGTGCATCTCCATCCAAATTAAATTGCGCAAAATAAACCATTGGAGATAGTGATAATCCTACATCTTCAATAAAACATCCTGTTGAAACTAATCCCTCTATAAGAGCATTTTTAATTCCCTCACTATAAGATCTATAGTCATGACCAACTATAACTCTTGGATTTTCTTTTTTTGTATGTTTTATAATCTGAGTTCCTAAGCCTTTTCCTAAGGAAGTGATTCCAGTTATGTTGATATCTTTTTCAAAAACCCATCGTGCGTCATATTCTCTAAAACCATATGGATCTATTTTTAACGATTGATTCATGCTGTTAATTACTTACCTTTTTTTGATTTTTATAGTTGAATTATTTTCACAGTGTTCTATAAATGTTCTATTGATTTACTGTTTATATAGTATATTAATAATAAGCGCATACAACATATAGTTGTTTTCGCATAAATAAAAATTATAATACTAAAATATGAATAAAATTCTATCGCAGGCCCTAAAGAAAGCTGTCTCCGAATACAGCCCAGAGGTTAATAATATTTCGAGGGATAATAGGCCTGATCTTTTTTCACTAAATAATGAAACTGAACTTTTTCAAAATGATCGAGGAATAATCATTAAAATTGATAGATCAAGAGATGCAAATTTAACAGACTTTGGTAAAGCGACTCTTAAAGATAGATACCTTGGTCATAACGAGTCTTATCAAGATTTATTTGCAAGAGTTGCAAGCACTTATTCAGATGATAACTTGCATGCGCAAAGAATTTATAACTATATAAGTAATTTATGGTTTATGCCTGCAACACCAGTTTTATCCAATGGTGGAACAAAAAGAGGTTTACCTATTTCATGCTTTTTAAATGAAGCGTCAGATAGTTTAGGAGGAATTCTTGATCTTTGGAGTGAGAATGTTTGGTTAGCTGCAAAAGGTGGAGGTATTGGAAGTTACTGGGGCAACCTAAGATCTATTGGAGAAAAAATTGGAAAGGTTGGAAAAACATCTGGAATAATTCCATTTATTAAAGTTATGGATTCTTTAACGATGGCAATCAGTCAAGGATCTTTAAGAAGAGGATCTGCTGCTTGTTACTTGCCTGTCGATCATCCAGAAATTGAAGAATTCATGGAAATGAGAAGACCAACAGGTGGAGACCCTAACAGAAAAGCTTTAAACTTACATCATGGTGTTTTAGTTTCAGATGCGTTTATGCGAGCTGTTGAAAATGATGAACAATGGGCGTTGAAAAGTCCAGCTGATGGTACTATTCAGCAAACTATATCTGCAAGAAATTTATGGATAAGATTATTGACTGCAAGAATAGAAACAGGTGAACCCTATATTATTTATATTGATACTGTTAATAGATTAATTCCACAACACCATAAGTTGGCAAACCTTACAGTAAAAACTTCTAATTTGTGTAGTGAAATAACTTTGCCTACTGGCATTGATAAAGACGGAAGAGATAGAACAGCTGTTTGTTGTTTATCTTCTTTAAATTTGGAAAAATATGATGATTGGAAAGATGATCCAAATATGATTGGAGATGTAATGAGATTTTTAGATAATGTTTTATCTGATTTTATTCATAAAGCTCCAGACCAATTTAAGGACGCTAAGTATTCAGCAGAAAGAGAAAGAAGTGTAGGTTTGGGTGTGATGGGCTTTCATTCATTTTTACAAAAACACAGAATTCCACTCGAGTCAGTAATGGCGAAGTCTTGGAATAAAAAAATATTTAAACAAATAGATGAACAAGTTAATCAAGCATCAAAAGACTTAGCTGAAGAAAGAGGTGCATGTCCTGATGCTGCAGAATATGGATTTAAAGAGAGATTTTCTAACAAAACTGCAATTGCTCCAACAGCCTCTATTTCTATTATTTGTGGTGGTGCTTCGCCAGGTGTTGAGCCGATCGCAGCAAATAGCTATACACATAAAACTTTGTCTGGATCATTTAATGTTAGAAATAGATATTTGGAAGAAATATTAGAAGGTCATGGTAAAAATGACGATGAGACATGGTCTACAATTACTACAAATCAGGGCTCAGTTTCACATTTAGATTTTTTAACTGATTTAGAAAAAGATGTATTTAAAACCGCTTTCGAATTAAATCAAAAATGGATTATTGAGCTAAGTGGAGATCGAACACCATTTATTTCTCAAGCTCAATCAGTTAATCTATTTTTACCAGCAGACGTTCACAAAAAAGAATTACATAGAATTCATTTTGATGCATGGAAAAAAGGTTTAAAAAGCCTTTATTATTGTAGATCAAAATCAATTCAAAGAGCTGAAAATATCAATAATGCTAAATCTACTGATATTACAGCCAATGTATATAAATCTAAAAATCAACAAAACAACGAAGAACAAGAGTACGAGGAGTGTTTATCATGTCAGTAGCAAATAAAATTAAAGTGAATAAAAAAGAAATAATTCAACCAAAAAAAATGGGTTTATTAGTTGAAAACCCAGTTTACAAACCATTCAGATATCCATGGTGCTACGATGCATGGTTAACTCAACAGAGAATTCACTGGTTGCCAGAAGAGGTTCCTTTAGGTGACGATGTAAGAGATTGGCAAAAAAATTTATCACAACCAGAAAAAAATCTTTTAACTCAAATTTTTAGATTTTTTACCCAAGCTGATGTAGAAGTTAATAATTGTTATTTAAGACACTATACAACTGTCTTTAAACCAACAGAAGTTTTAATGATGATGACAGCTTTTGCTGCAATGGAAACTGTACACGTTGCTGCTTATTCTCATTTGTTAGATACAATAGGAATGCCTGAGTCAGAATATTCTGCTTTCATGAAATATAAAGAGATGAAAGATAAATACGATTATATGCAAGGTTTTAATGTAAACTCTAAAGAAGATATAGCAAAAACAGTTGCAGTATTCAGTGCTTTTACAGAAGGTTTACAATTGTTTGCAAGTTTTGCAATTCTTTTGAATTTTCCAAGACACAACAAAATGAAAGGCATGGGCCAAATTGTTACCTGGTCTGTAAGAGATGAGACTCTTCATTGCAATTCAATGATTAGAATTTTCAAAGAATTTATAAAAGAAAACCCTGAAATTTGGACTCCAAAGCTTAAAAAAGAACTTTACGAAGCTTGCAGAATAATTATTGAGCATGAAGATGCTTTTATAGATTTAGCTTTTGAGATGGGACCAATGGAAGGTTTAACTGCTCAGGAAGTTAAAGATTATATTAGATTTATTGGCAATAGAAGATTGGTTCAATTAGGTTTAGAACCAATTTACGATGTTCAAAAAAATCCTCTTGGATGGCTAGATACAATGCTTAATGCTGTTGAGCATATGAACTTTTTTGAAGGTCGTGCTACAGAGTATTCTAAAGCATCAACTCAAGGTACTTGGGTGGAAGCTTTTAGTTAAATCAATTGAAATACAAAAAGTATTTTAGAAAAACTAGCCTTAAACAAAAAGGTGATGGTGAATTTTTTTTAGCTGAAATAAAAAGAAAAAAACCAAAGTCTTTTCTGGAAATAGGAGTATTTCATGGTGTAACGGCAAGAAATGTCTGCGAACTACTTTTTAAAATACACAATCATGATTTTAAATATATAGGTTTGGATCTATTTAAAAAAAATCAAGAGAATGAATCTGAAATAATTCCAAATACAAATTTTTCAAACCCATTCAAACAATTTTATTTTAAGTATATTAAAAGACAAGATCCTTACACTATAGAAGCTGTTGAGGATTTATTGAGAAAATTTAAAGAAAATATTTATCTAATAAAAGGTAACTCAAATACAGTATTAAAAAAAATAGATATGTCAAAAATAGATTATGTCTTTTTAGATGGTGGGCATGATTATGAAACTGTTAAAAATGACTTAAATTGTTGCAGTAGTGTTATTGATAATAATGGTACAATTTTATGTGATGACTATAACTTATCTTATGCACCGGGTGTAAAAAAAGCTATTGATGAATTCGTCAAATTAAAAAATTATAGATTTGAAATTTTACGCAATTCAAGATTTGTCAGAATTGAAAAGAAATAAGTTATCTTTGATTTAATTGAACAACTTTTCTATGTTGATTACCTTTATAGCTAGCTAAAGGTCTAATTAATTTATTCGCCGCATGTTGCTCCATGATATGAGCTGACCAACCTGTGATTCTTGAAATTACAAAAATTGGAGTGAAGAAATCAGTATCAAAACCCATTAAATGATAAGTTGGACCAGTAGGATAATCTACGTTTGGATGAATATTTTTTTTCTCTATCATGACTTTTTCAACAATGTCATAAATTTTTTCGAATTTTTTATCTTTTTTGATTTTTGCGACTTTAGCAAAGTATTTTCTCATTGTTGGAACTCTAGAGTCACCAGATTTATAAACTCTATGACCAAATCCCATGACTACTTCTTTATTATCTAAAGCGTTATTAATCCATTTAAGAGCATTGTTAGGTGACTTAATTTTATTCATCATATGCATCACCTCCTCATTAGCACCACCGTGTAGAGGACCCTTCAAACTCGCTATTGCTCCTGTAATAGCACCATGTATATCTGATAAGCTACTAGTTATAGTTCTTGCCGTAAATGTAGATACATTAAAACTATGTTCTGCATACAAGATTAAAGACACATCAAAAGCTTTTACTATTTCATTTTGAGGAACTTTTCCAAAGCACATATAGAAAAAATTTTCAGCAATATTTAAATTTTTTTTGGGTTTAATAATATTTTTACCTTTTCTTAATCTATAAAAAGCAGCTAAAGCCGTTGGTGTTTTAGCTAAAATTCTTATAGCCTTACGCATGTTTGCTTCTGGCGAAGAGTCGATTGTTTCTTTGTCTTCAAGACCCATTATACTTACAGCCGTTCTAGCAACATCCATTGGATGAGATTTTTTAGGCATCTTCTTTAAAATAGAATAAAGATCTTTTGATAAATCTCTGTTACTTCTTTCTTCTTTTTCAAATTTTCTAAGCTCAATAGTGTTTGGAAGATCTTTATTTAAAATTAAATAAGCCACCTCTTCAAATTTACAATATTCACATAAATCTTGAGCAGCATATCCTCTGTAAGTAAGAGAATTAATTTCAGGCATAACTTTGGAAACTTCTGTTTCATCAACTACTATACCTAATAAACCTTTTTTTATTTCATCACTCATTATTCATGACCTTCAGTATCAAAGTTATATATCTTTTCGTCTAAACTATTATATTTTTCGTAATCAACAAGTTCATATAATCGTTTTCTTGTTTGCATTTTATCAATAATATTGTTTTGATGTCCATTTGCATAAATGTCTCTTAATCCATCCTCAACATTTTTCATTGCTAATCTTTGAGTTGTAACTGGATAAATAACAATATTATAACCGAATTTTTCTAGTTCTTTATAATTAAATAATTTAGATTTTCCAAATTCTGTCATGTTCGCGAGTAAGTAGCATGATAGATCTTTTCTTACCCTCTCAAAATCTTTTTCATTTTCTAAAGCTTCTGGAAAAACTATCTCAGCTCCTGCATCAACATAAGCTTTACATCGATCAATCATTTTATCAATTCCTTCTACACTTTTAGCATCTGATCTTGCAATAATTTTGAAATTTTCATCTTTTTTAGCACCCACACATTCTTTAATTTTTTTAACCATTGATTCTGTTGTAATCAATTCTTTATTATCTAAGTGACCACATCTTTTTCTCTCTATTTGATCTTCTAAGTGTACAGCAGTAATTCCAAACTCCTCAAAAGTTTCAATTGTTTCTTTACACGACTTAAATCCGGTATCTATATCAACAATTGTCGGGAGATTAGTCACTCTTGAAATTAAATATGATCGAGTACTTACATCTTGTAATGTTGTTAAACCAATATCGGGAAAACCAAGGTCGTTTGCCATTACTCCACCGGAAACATAAACAGCATCATAACCAATTTCTTCAATTAGTTTTGCAGTTAATGGATTATAAGCACCTGGAACTCTCAAAATTTTATTTGATTTAAGTTTTTTTACAAAGCCTTCTCTTTTTTGTTTTGGTTCTTTTTCTACAAAGTGCATTAAAAAATTCCCTTTTTAAAATTTCTTTTAATCTTATTTTTTCTAACTTCTAAATTTAATTTATCTAATTGACCTGCTTTTAGTTTTTTAAGATTTTGTACCACTTTTAAAAATCTATCACTTTCTTTTTTATTAAGTATATTTTCAGTTAATGTTAAAAATTTGTTTATATAATTTTTTCTTTTAAAAGGACGTCTTCCATAAGGATGAGCATCAGCAACACCTTGCTCTTCAATGATTTTTTTACCATTTTTAAGGGTTATTACTACCTTAGCTCCAAAAGCTTTTTTTCTGGGATTTTGATCATGATATCTTTTTGTCCATTTCTTATCTTCGTGAGTTTTTATTGATCTCCAAATTTTTACTGTGCTTTTTCTTTTAGCTCTTGCTTTTGTGTAAGATTTTACATGATGCCAAGTACCATCCTCTAATGCTACAGCAAATATATACATTATTGAATGATCTAATGTTTCTCTACTTGCATTAGGATCCATTTTCTGAGGATCATTTGAACCAGTTCCGATTACATAGTGAGTATGATGACTAGTATAGATGTCTATTTTTTTTATTTGGTTTAAATTTTGAACTTTCTTTTTAAGTTTTTTGGCTAAATCAATTAAAGCCTGGGATTGATATTCGGCTGAATATTCTTTTGTGTATGTTTCAAGTATTGCTTTTTTTGACTCACCTTTTTTTGGAAGTGGAACTTTGTATAATGCTTTTTTACCATCAAGAATTCTTGCAATTACACTGTCTTCACCTTCATAGATTGGACTTGGCGCACCCTCACCACGCATTACTCTATCTACTGCTTCTATGGCTAACTTACCTGCATGTGCTGGGGCGAATGCCTTCCAACTTGATATTTCTCCTTTTCTTGATTGTCTGGTAGATATTGTTGTGTGTAATGCTTGTTGAACCGCTTGATAAATTGTTTCTGTATTTAATCTCAACATTGCACCTAGACCTGCAGCTACACTTGGTCCTAAGTGAGCTATATGATCAACCTTATGTTTATGTAAACAAATTCCTTTAACTAAATTAACTTGAACTTCATAAGCAGTTATGATTCCCCTTAAAAGATCTAAACCACTTTTTTTATTTTGTTGTGCTACACTTATAAGAGGCGGTATATTATCACCAGGATGACTGTAGTCTGCTGCTAAAAAAGTATCATGAAAATCCAGTTCCCTTACAGCAGTTCCATTTGACCATGCAGCCCACTCACAATCGAATTTAAACTTATTATTAATTCCAAATAATGTAGCACCATTTTTTCTTGAATGTTTTAATGCCATTTCTCTTGAAGAAATTACTGGTCTTCTATTAAGAGATGCAATTGCAACAGATGCATTATCAATAATTCTATTTATGACCATTTCAATAGAATCTTTATTTAATTTTGCATTATCACTTGCTATTTCAGCAATCTTCCAGGCAAGTTGATTTTTTTTTGGTAAATTGATTTTAGATGGATAAACTTTAACTTTATGAACTATCAAAATAACTCCTTACTTTCGAGTTTGTTTTTAATAGTTAAAAAAAAATAATCAATATTAAAGATATTGTAATACAATTTTTTCAATACCCACAAAGTCTTTTACTAAGTGATTATGATATATTTCAGTTGTTTTTTTTTCTGTGTAACCGTCTTCTAATAAGATAATTGGCATACCAGCATTTTTTGCTGCACTAGAATCAGTTTCACTATCACCAATCATTAAAGTTTTTTTGATATCACCACCTAATATTTCAACAACAGAAGTTAAATGTCTTGGATCAGGCTTACAATAATCAAAAGTGTTGTGACCGGCAACGTAATCAAAAAAATCATTGATACCGATTTTTTTCAAAAGATCGATAGCTAGATGTTCTTGTTTATTAGTACAAACAGCCATTGATATTTTTTTTGTCTTACACCAAATTAAAAATTCTTTAACGCCATTTATAAGAGTACTTTCATTGACAATATTTTTTCCATAAAAATCAACAAAGTCTTTGACCATTTCTTTTTTAATTTTTTCATCATTAACTTTTCCAAACTCTTTTTTAGCTTGTCCCCAAATTGATCTACCGAGCATAGCTCCTGCACCTTGTCCAACTAAATTTCTGATCTCTTCAGTAGATTTTGTTGGATATCCAAACTTTTTCATTACATGATTGTGTGCACGCATCAAATCTGGCGCTGTATCCACCAATGTTCCATCCAAATCAAAAAGAATTGTGTAAAGTTGTGTCATAATCAAAAGTATTTTTAAGAAATATTTTGTGAATTAAGAAATATATATACTTAATATAAAGAATTTCCTAGATGAAACAGTTAAAATTACAAAATCTACAAAATAGATTGAGAAATAAATTTTTAAAACAAGGTGTCAAAATGTTAGGACCAGAGACAATTTATTTTTCAAAAGATACAAAAATTGGAAAAAATGTAATTATTGAACCATATGTTGTTATTGGTATCAAGGTAAGAATTGGAAACAATGTAATCATCAAATCTTTTTCCCATTTAGAAAATTGCAAAGTTGAAAACAAAGTTGACATAGGTCCCTACGCAAGAATAAGACCTGGTGTAACTTTAAAAGAAGGTTCTAAAATTGGTAATTTTGTTGAAATTAAAAAAAGTATAGTTGGTAAAAAATCAAAAGTTAATCATTTGTCATACATAGGAGATAGTAAAATAGGTACTTCAGTAAATGTTGGAGCGGGAACGATAACTTGTAATTATGATGGATTTAAAAAAAGTAAAACAACAATAAAAAATAATGTTTTTATCGGATCCAATTCATCTTTAGTTGCTCCATTAACTATTGAAGAAGATAGTGTAGTTGGTGCAGGTTCTGTAATTACAAAAAAAGTAAGAAAAAAATCTCTGGCTTTGACAAGAACTTTGCAGACAGAAGTAAAAAATTATAAAAGAAAGAGTAAATAACAATGTGTGGAATAATAGGAATAAATAGTAATAAACCTGTTTCAGTTTCAATTATTAATTCTTTAAAAAAATTAGAATATAGAGGTTACGACTCAGCAGGTATTGCTACACTTTCTAGTGGTTTGATTAATGAGGTAAAATCAGAAGGAAGAGTAGATAAACTTGAAAAAAATTCTTTAGTACAAAATATGGAAGGCACTATAGGCATTGGTCATGTTAGATGGGCAACTCATGGATTACCCAATAGTATAAATGCACATCCGCATTCATCTCAAAATGTTTCAGTAGTTCATAATGGTATAATAGAAAATTCGACATTATTAAAAAAATTTTTGGTAGGAAAGGGTCATACATTTAAATCTCAGACAGACACCGAAGTAATTGTTCATTTGATAACAGAACATTTAAAAACTGAAGATATAGTAAGCTCTATTCAAAAAACTTTAAAATCACTTCATGGAAGTTTTGCTTTAGGAATTATATTTAGAGATCAACCAGATTTAATAGTAGGAGCAAGAAGAGGTTCACCTTTAGCAGTTGGCTACGGTCCAAATGAAAACTATTTAGGCTCTGACTCTTACGCTTTAAAAGCGATGACCAATAAAATTACTTATCTTGATGATGGCGAATTTTGCATCATAAAAAAAGATCATGTAGAGTTTTTTAATGAGGAAGGGACGAAAATAAATAAAAAAGTTTTAGAACTATCTTCAGATGAAGAAAAATATGACAAGGGTGATTACAAGCATTTCATGGCTAAAGAAATTGAAGAACAGCCAACTACTTTAAAAAACGGAATTAAAGAATATGTTGATAATACAAATAATGATATCAATATTTTTAACTTCCCCTGGAAAGTAGATGAAATTTCCTCAATTACTTTGATTGGTTGTGGTACAGCTTACCACAGCTGCTTAATGGCTAAATATTGGTTTGAAGAATTAACCTCCTTAGATGTGAGTGTAGATATTGCATCTGAATTCAGATACAGAAAAAATAGATTTAAAAAAGAAACTTTATATGTTTTTGTTTCTCAATCAGGAGAAACAGCAGACACTTATGCTGCCTTAGATTTGTGCAAAAAAAATGGAATGAAAACTTGTGCTGTTGTAAATGTTATTGAAAGCTCTATAGCCAGAGACTCTGAGTTTGTTTTACCTATTCATTGTGGAACAGAAATTGGTGTAGCATCTACAAAGGCTTTTTTGGGACAAATATTGATACTTTATATTTTATCTCTAAAACTTGGGTTATTAAGAAAAGATTTAAAAAAAGAGACATTTACTCAAAAACTTAAAGATTTAAAAGAATTACCAAAATTAGTTGACCAAACTCTACTTACAGATAATAAGATACAAACTATATCCAATACCTTTAATGAAGCAAAAGGATCAATGTTTTTAGGAAGAGGATTTTCATATCCTATCGCATTGGAAGGTGCTTTAAAGTTAAAGGAATTATCATATATTCATGCAGAAGGTTATCCAGCTGGAGAAATGAAACATGGACCATTAGCTCTAATAGAAGAAGGAATGCCAGTAGTAGTTTTAGCACCAAGAGATAATTATTATAAAAAAACTATTTCCAATATGCAGGAAGTTATTGCTAGAGGAGCAAAAGTCTTATTGATTACAAATAAAAGTAAAAATGAAGTTGTTTCAGAGAATATTTGGGAAACTTTAGAGGTTGAGAGTACTAATGAGGATTTATTACCTTTTCTTTTAACAATACCTTTGCAAAAATTAGCTTATTATTCTGCATTAAAAAAAGGTTTTGACATAGATAAGCCAAGAAATTTAGCTAAATCTGTAACCGTTGAATAAAAAAAAAACTCTGATACAACAATCTTAGGTTGAACATGAAAAATTGGAAAGTAAATAGCTGGAGAAAATATCCAGTAAAACATATTCCGGAATATCCGGATAAAAAAGAATTGGATCAAGTTTTAAATAAAATTAAAACTTTTCCACCTCTTGTTTTTGCTGGTGAGACTAGACATTTGAAACAACAACTTGCTGATGTTGTTGATGGAAAAGCGTTTTTATTACAAGGGGGTGATTGTGCTGAAAGTTTTGCAGAATTTCATCCTGATAATATTAGAGATACTTTTAAATTAATGTTGCAAATGTCATTGGTTTTAACTTATTCAGCATCATTGCCAGTTGTAAAATTAGGTAGAATTGCTGGACAGTTTTCTAAACCAAGAAGTTCACCTGTCGAAATAAAAAATGGTGTCGAATTACCAAGTTACTTAGGTGACAATATTAATGGAATTGAATTTAGTGAAAAAGCAAGAGTACCTGATCCTAAAAGATTATTTAAAGCATATTCACAATCTGCAGCAACTTTAAATTTAGTCAGAGCTTTTTGCCATGGTGGATTTGCAGATTTAAAAAAAGTACATACTTGGAACTTAGGTTTTATTAAAAAAAGTCCTGAAGCAAAAAGATTCAAAGAATTAGAAGACCAAATTGCTAATGCTTTAGCATTTATGGATGCATGTGGAATTAATTCAGATTTTAATAGAAGACTAAAAACAGTAAATTTTTGGACTTCACATGAAGCTTTATTATTACCTTTTGAAGAGTCTATGACTAGAACAGACTCTACAACAGGTGAAAATCATGATACTTCAGCACACTTTGTGTGGATTGGAGATAGAACTAGACAATTAGATGGAGGTCATGTTGAATTTTGTAGAGGAATTGAAAATCCTATCGGAATAAAATGTGGACCGACATTAAAAGCAGATGATTTAATTAATTTATGCAACAGAATTAATCCTCAAAATGAAAAAGGTAAAATTACATTAATATCAAGGTTTGGTTGCGATAATGTTTCTAAACATTTACCCAAACTAATAAGAGCTATTAGAAAAGAGGGATTAAATGTTATTTGGTCTTGTGATCCTTGCCATGGAAACACAATGCAAGCATCAACAGGTTTTAAAACAAGACCTTTTAATAGTGTTTTAAAAGAAGTTAAAAATGTATTTGCTTGCCACCAGAGTGAAGGAAGTTATGCAGGTGGGTTACACATTGAATTAACTGGACAAAATGTGACAGAATGCACAGGTGGGGCACAAAAGATCTCAGAAAAAGATTTATCTTCAAGATATCATACTCATTGTGATCCAAGATTAAATGCTAATCAAGCCCTAGAATTAGCTTTTTTAATTTCAGATGAGATAAAAAAGAATAGCAGCTATTCAAAAAATGCTATTCAAGTGGCATCTTAGGCCATTGCTTTAAAGCATAAGGTTGTTAAATATAAATTATGAGTCCTTCAGAAAAAATAAAATATATATCTAATTGGATCAAATCATATGTTGATCAAATGCCTAAAAAAGCAGAGTCTTTAGTCATAGGTATTTCTGGCGGAATCGACTCTTCAGTCTCTAGTACTTTAAGTGCAATGACAGGTTTAAGAACAATTGTTTTGACGATGCCTATAAAACAAAAAGAAGACCAACATGATTTGAGTTTGAGACATCAAAAATGGTTAATTGAAAAATTTAAAAATGTTGAGGCTCATACAATTAGTTTAAATAAATTATTTGAATCTTTCTCATCAACTTTAAATAAATTTGATAATGATCATGGATTTGCTAATTCTAGAGCTAGATTAAGAATGACCACTCTCTATCAAGTTGCAGCAGCAAATAATGGAATAGTAGTAGGAACTGGCAATAAGGTCGAAGATTTTGGGGTTGGCTTTTATACAAAATATGGTGATGGTGGAGTAGATATATCACCTTTAGCTGATTGTAATAAAAGTGAAGTTTGGGAACTTGGTAAAGAATTAGGTATATTAAAAGAAATAATAGACGCTCCTCCGACAGATGGTCTTTGGGATGATGGTAGAACTGATGAAGGACAACTAGGTTTTAAATATGAGGATTTAGAAGATGCCATGACAAATCCCGACTCACCTCACAAAGCAGAATACGAAAAAATTAGAAAACAAAACTTGCATAAAATGGAGCCTATTCCAGTATGCAAGATTCCTAGTTAATCAAATAGATTAACAAATCAATAAATAGGGTATATTTCTTAATCAATTAAAATGGATATTTT
>QCMO01000002.1 GCA_003213695.1 Pelagibacteraceae bacterium AG-422-C23
AAAAAATTTTAAAAAAGTATCTCATAGAATTGCTATGCTTTCTTTATCTAATGCTTTCTCTGAAAATGATCTCATTAATTTTGAAAAAAAAATTTTAAATTATTTGGATAAAAAAAGTGACTATGAGATAGAATATAGTGTGGAGCCAAAAATTGATGGAATTTCTGCTTCTATTACCTATAAAAACGGAAAATTTGTTACCGGATTATCTCGTGGCGATGGTAAAGAAGGAGAGGACATCACTGCAAATTTAAAAACAATTAATGATATACCACAAATAATTTCGAATAAAGATTTTCCAGAGGATATAGATATTAGAGGAGAGGTATTTATTCAAATAAGTGATTTTAAAAAGATTAAAGAAAAATTTGCTAACGCTCGAAATGCAGCCTCAGGTTCTTTGAGACAAAAAAATCCAGAGGATACAAATAAAATTCCTTTAAAATTTATTGCTTATACTTTTGGTTTTGAAAAAGGTCTTAACGTATCTTGTCAAAGTGATTATCTTAAAAAATTAGAAAAATGGGGTTTTAAAATAAATCCATTAAATAAAAAAATAATAGGGATTAACAATTTAATAACAAATTATAAAGAGGTTGAAAAAAAAAGAAATGAATTAGATTTTGATATTGATGGCATTGTTTATAAGATTAACGACTTCAAAATCCAAAAAAGATTAGGCAATGTTGCTAATGCACCACGGTGGGCAATAGCTCATAAGTTTTCAGCTAATAATGGCATATCAAAAATAATTAATATTGATATTCAAATCGGGAGAACTGGCGCTCTAACTCCTGTGGCTAAAATAAAACCGATAAATATTGGTGGAGTAGTTGTGTCTAACGCTACATTACATAATGAAGATGAAATAACTAGAAAAGATATTAGAGTTGGTGATACAGTTGTAGTAGAGAGAGCAGGAGATGTTATTCCTCATATAGTATCTGTAGATTTGACAAAACGATTAAATAAATCAAATAAATTTATCTTTCCAAAAAAATGTCCATCTTGTGGTTCTCAAACAATTAAAGAATATAATTCAATTACAAAAAAAGAAGATGCTGTAAGGAGATGTTCAAGTGAGGGATTTGAATGTGAAAAAGTATCAATAGAGAAACTAAAACATTTTGTGTCGAAAGAAGCTTTTAATATTGACGGTTTTGGAAAAAAAATTGTTGAAAATTTTTCTAATTTAAATCTTATTAAATACCCGCAAGATATATTCAATCTAAATTACAAAAAAATAGAATTACTAGATGGATGGGGAAAACAATCAATTTCAAATCTTAAATATTCTATTGACGAAAAAAAAAATATTTCTTTTGAAAGATTTATATTTTCACTTGGCATAAGACATATTGGTCTTGAAAATGCCAAATTAATTTCAAGACACTTAAAATCAGCAAAAAATTTTTTATTTCTTTCTAAAAATAAAAACTATAAGGAACTTTTAAATATTGATGGAATTGGTGAAACACAAATCAACTCAATCGAAAATTTTTTTTCTAATTCCACAAATCTAAAGATAATAAATGAGTTAATAAATATTCTAAAAATAGAAAATACCAAAGAGCTTAAAAAAGATGGTTTATTAGCTAATAAAACTTTTATGTTGACTGGAAAATTAGAGGGAATAAGTAGAGCAGAAGCTAAATCACTTATTGAAAAAAGCTCAGGCTCAATTGTCAGCAATGTTTCCAAAAAACTTAATTATTTGATTGTTGGAGAAAAACCAACTAAAAGAAAAGTCTTAGCTGCAAAAGAACTTAAGATAAAAATTTTAAATCAAATTGAATGGTTTAAAATGTTAAATAAAACTAGCTAACCATTTTTTTTCATTTTTATTTAGGTAAGGAGATAACTTTGAGTAAATAAAAATATTGTATTTGAATAAATAATTTTTTTCATTAACGTTCAGCTGATCAAAATTTATTAAATCTACGTCTATAGGAGCAAGAGTAAGATTTTCGAAAATTAATTTTTTTTTATTTTTCTTAACATAAAGTAAATTTTCTATTCTTATACCAAATTTTCCTTTTTTATAATATCCAGGTTCATTACTTAAAATCATACCTTCAGCAATTTTGTAGGAATTGTTTTTTGATAAAGCTTGCGGACCTTCATGCACATTTGAAAAAAAACCTACTCCATGCCCAGTCCCATGAGAGTAATCTAAATTGTCTCGTTTTAAAAATTTTCTAGCTCTGCTATCAATTAATTTGCCAGTTTTGTGAATATTAATATCTGTGCGTGCAACAGCAATATGTCCTCTTAGTACTTTAGTAAATATATTCTTTATTTGTTTTTTAGGTTTTGAAAAACAGATAGTTCTAGTTACATCGGTTGTTCCGTATCTATATTGACCACCTGAGTCACATAAAAAAATATCATCTTTATAAATTTTTTTTGCACTTTTCTTAGTAGCTCTATAATGGACTATCGCACCATTATACCCACTTCCAGCAATTGTATTAAAACTTGGATATAAATAATTCTTATTTTTTTTCCTAAATCTTTCAAGTTTGCTTTGTGCCTCATACTCTGTGATTTTATCTTTGTTAATATTTTTTATCCAATAAATAAACTTTGTTAATGCAACACCGTCCTCAATGTGTGCATTTATCATATTTCTTATTTCCACTTTATTTTTTAAAGCTTTAAATTCGTAACAAGGGTCTATTGTTTGTTTGATCTTAAAAAATGATTTTATGTAATTTTCATTTGATTCAGAGCAAGTATTTTGATCTATACAAAAGTAATCCCCTTTTAGATTTTGAACCACTTGATCAAAATCTTTATAAAGACAAAATTTTATTTTTTTATATTCGTTTATTTTTTTCATATTTTTAATTTTTTTTGGACAGGAAAAAAAATAAATTTTTTTATCTTTTGTTAAAAGGATTTTACTGTTTGGAATTGGAGCGAAAGGATTATCTCCACCTCTTAAATTCAATAACCATGCAACGTTTTCAGGAGCACTAATAAATATATTATCAATTTTTGATTTTTTTAAAGTTTTAATTACTTTACTTATTTTAGATTTTACACTTTCACCAGTTATTTTATTATTTAAATTATAAAAAGGTACTACAGTTTTTTTTTCTACATGTTGATATATTTTGTCAATAAAATTTTCCTTAATAGATAATAATTTATAATATTTCTCAAGTTTATTTTTTAAATAAAAACTCGTAAATAATTGAGGATCATATCCAATTTTAAGCTTCCTTTTGTATTTATTAAATATATTTTTATGTGAAAAATTTGGTACTTCTAAAATTTTAAAATATTTTCCCGATTCCAATTCACCTTGAATAGTGTATCTTCCGTCAACAAATAAATAATTTTTTTTTTTCAATATTAATGCCTGTCCTGCTGATCCACTAAAATTTGAGATTATTTTTAATCTGTCGGGAGATGAAAATTCTGAAAAATAAGCATCATTTTTTGGTATAATGTATCCATCTAAATCATAATTATTCAATAATTTTTTTAATTTTTTAAGTCTATCTTTTATCATTTAATTCTTTTTTGATATCTTATCCAACCTGGACTTCTAACATTGTCCTCAATTTCAAAATCTTGATTAAAATCAAAATCATCTTCATCTTTATTTTCATCAAAAAATGAATTTTTTTCTAAAAACTTTTCAGGTAACTCTTCAATAAATCTTGAAGCCATACTATCTATCCAATCACCTTGATAAAACCTATTCATTGAAAAGGATATGTACGCTCTTTTTTTTGCTCTTGTAATACCAACATACGCCAATCTTCTTTCCTCCTCTAAACCATTTTGACCTTTCTCTTCAATTGATTTTTGATGTGGAAAAAGACCCTCTTCCCATCCTGGTAGAAAGACAGTTTCAAACTCCAACCCTTTCGCGGCATGCATTGTCATCATATTTACTTTTTCCCCATCCCATTCTTGATCTATTGATGTAGCTAAAGAAACATGCTCTAAAAAACTTTCTAAATTATCAAATTCCTTCATAGCACTCAGAAGTTCTTTAATATTTTCAAGTCTATTTTCATTATCAAGATCTTTTTTGTTTTTTAACATAGCTGAGTAACCTGATTCATCTAAAATGAGTTGAAGTAATTTGATATGACTTATTTTTTTAATATTTAAATCATTTCTCCATTTTTCTAAAAGATCTAAAAATAACTTTAAACCAATCTTTGTTTTAGGTTTTATTAAATTTTCATCAATCATTTTTCTTGAGGCAATCTCAAGACTAAGATTTTTATTTTTTGAAAATTGATGAATTAATTTTATTGAACTATCTCCAATAGATCTTTTTGGAACATTAACAATCCTTTCAAAAGATAAATCATCTTTTCCTTGATACACTAACCTTAAATAAGCTATACAATCCTTAATTTCTGCTCTTTCATAAAACTTCGTACCACCCAATATTCTATATGGAATTCCAATTTTAAGAAACCTTTCTTCAAATTCTCTTGTTTGAAAAATAGCTCTTACTAAAATTGCAATATTATTATAAGAACTTTTTTTTTTAATTTTTTCTATTTCATCAGATACTCCCACTGCTTCATCTTTTCCGTTCTTAAAACAATTTAATTTTACAAGCTCACCTTCTTCCATTGTGGCTTTTAAATTTTTACCAACCCTATTTTGATTATTGCTAATAAGATTGGATGCTACAGATAAAATATTTTGGGAGGATCTATAATTTTCCTCTAGTCTTATAACTTTTGTATTTTCATAAACTTGATCAAATTCTAAAAAATTCTTTATCTCTGCTCCTCTCCAGCTATAGATAGATTGATCATCATCACCTACACAACAAATATTCATATTTTTATTTGAAAGCAATTTGAGCCATTTACTTTGTATAAAATTAGTATCCTGGTATTCATCAACTAAAATGTATTTAAAATTTTTGGAATATATTTCTCTAATATCGGAATCTTTTTCTAAAATCTTTACTACATGTAAAATTAAATCACCAAAATCACATGAATTTAAATCAATTAATTTTTTTTGATAAATTTTATAAATAGGTAAAATTGTTTTCTCATAGATATCTTTTTGATTTATAATTACTTCATTAGGATAGTATCCTCTGTTTTTCCAACGATCTATAATTGCAATTACATATCTAGGTGCTAATTGTTTTATATCTATATTTTCAGCTTTACATATATTTTTGATAAGTCTTATCTGATCATCCGTATCTATTATTGTGAAGTTTGAATTTAAATTAACTGCAGACGCATGCTTTCTTAAAAGTTTTGCACATATTGAATGAAAGGTCCCTAACCATGAAAGACCTGTGGCTGATGAACCTAAAATCTTACTTACTCTTGATTGCATTTCTTTAGCAGCTTTATTTGTAAAAGTTACTGATAAAATTTGATTTGGAAAAGCTCTCTTGTTCTTAATAATATTAGCTATTCTTGATGTTAAAACTTTAGTCTTTCCTGATCCTGCGCCAGCGACTATTAATAAAGGGCCCTCAAGGTGTAATACTGCCTCTTTTTGGGCATTATTTAAATTTTTTAAATAATCAGAGTTTACCATTTTAAATATTTAATTATAAGTTCTTTGAATCATTATGAGTAATTATAATTTATTAATTAAAAAGATTAAGAAACAATTTTTATCTATAAATGATCATATAGAAAGTTATTTCAATAAAATAAAATATTTTAAGTCAAATTATAAAAAAATCTTATTTAAAAGGGATAATGGACTCATTTTAATTACAGGAATATTGGTAATTTTGACACTGTCGTACTTTTTAATGCCTACTTTTTACAATAAAGAAATAATTCAATTACAAATAAAGAATCAAATTTTTAAAAATTATAATATTGAAATAAAATTTAATGAAAAAATAAATTATGGCTTATTACCAAAACCTCACTTTTCAGCAAAAAACTTATCTATTTATAGAGGAGATAAAGAAGTAGGAGTTACAAAAAATTTAAGAATTAATATTGGTTTAGATAAATTTTTTTCAATTAATCAAATTGATATGAAAGATTTAGTTTTTAATAAAACAGACTTTAATATCTCACTTGAAGATGTTGTTTTTTTTAGAGATTTATTAAAAACAGAACCAAATGATAATAAAATATTCTTTAAAAAAAGTAATATTTTTTTTAAAAATAAAGATGATGAAGTTTTGTTCATAAATAAAATTAATAATAGTGAGTTTTTTTACGATTCGAATAAATTACAAAATATTTTGACCTCAAAAAGTGAAGTTTTTAAAATTCCTTATAAATTAATAATTAGAAATGATAAATTTAATAAGACTGTAACAACAGAATTAAGCTCTAAAAAAATAAGACTTAGATTAGATAACGAAATTTTTTATGATAAAGAAATAAAAAATGGTTTATTAGACATTCTATTTGTTAACAAAAATACTTCCTTTAAATATAAAATTACAAAAAACTCATTTAACTTTTCGTCTGATCAAAATAAAAATTTTTATAAGGGTATTATTGATTTTAAACCTTTTTATCTAAATGCAGATTTTAATTATGAAGGTCTTAGTTCAAAAAATCTTTTTGATGAAAACTCAATTTTAATCGATTTAATCAATTCAGAGATGCTTAACAATAAAAACTTAAGTGCAAAACTTAATATTAATGTGAAAGACATTACTAACATTAATGAATTGAAAGATTTAAAATTGAAAATTTTAATTGAGGAGGGCAATATTGGCTTTTCAGAATCCACAATAATGTGGAAAAAGGACCTTAAAATTATATTAGATGAAAGTTTTTTAACATTAGATGATGGAATCAACTTAATAGGAACAATTTTTTTAGATTTTAAAAATATAAATAACTTTTATAGTTCATTTCAAATTCAAAAAAAAGATAGAAAAGATATAAAAAAAATTTCAATAGATTATGTTTATAATTTTAATGATAATAGTTTCGTATTTAATAATCCTAAAATAAATAATAAACAAAACATAGAACTCGAAGAATTCTTAAACGTTTTCAATTCAAAAAAAGATAGAAGATTTAATAAAATTACATTTAAAAATTTTGTAAATAATTTTTTTAGAGTTTATGCCGGATGAATCATTTTTTTTGGATTAACAATTTTATCGTAATCTTTTTCTGTTATTAATCCTGTTTTTAAAGCTTCAGTTTTTAGTGTCGTTTTATTTTTTAATGCTGATTTTGCTATTCTAGCAGCGTTGTCGTAACCAATCTTCGGCGCTAAAGCAGTTATCAACATCAATGAGTTGTCTAAATATTGTTTTATTTTTATTTTATCAGCCTTTATTCCTTTGACGCAATAAAGTGAAAAATTTTTAGTGCTATCAGCAAGTAAGTCTATTGACTGTAGAATATTATGAGCAATTAAAGGTTTAAATACATTTAATTCAAAATGGCCATGTGAACCTGCCATAGTAATTCCATTGTGATTTCCTATTACTTTAACACAAACCATTGTTACTGCCTCTGATTGAGTCGGATTAACTTTGCCAGGCATTATAGAAGATCCGGGTTCATTAGCTGGTAAAATGATTTCTCCATAGCCAGCCCTAGGACCTGAACCTAAAAATCTTATATCATTTGCAATTTTCATTAAGCTTACTGCTGTCGTATTTAAAGTTCCTGAAAAATTTACAATTTCATCATGAGCTGCTAGAGCAGCGAACTTATTTTTAGTCGGTTTAAAAGGTAGCTTAGTAATTTTTTTTATTTCATTGATAATTTTTTTATCAAAGCCTTTTTTACTATTAATTCCAGTTCCAACAGCAGTCCCACCTTGTGCCAAGTAATAGATCTCATTTAAGGCATTTTTAATTCTCGATATACAATCTTCTAATTGAGTTTGATATCCTGAAAATTCTTGTCCTAAGGAAAGAGGTGTTGCATCCTGAAGATGAGTTCTTCCCACTTTTATTATATTTTTAAATTGAGAAACTTTTTTCTTTAATTCTTTGTTTAATAATTCCAGAGAAGGAAGTAGCTTATTTCTTGTTTCAATAGCAATCGCTATATGCATTGCAGTAGGGAATACATCGTTTGTAGATTGAGATTTATTTACATGGTCATTAGGATGCACTGGTTTTTTTGTTCCCTTTTTTCCACCTAGAATTTCTATAGCTCTATTTGCAATGACTTCATTTACGTTCATATTGGTTTGAGTACCAGATCCTGTTTGCCAAACCTTTAGGGGGAAGTGATCATCTAATTTACCAGATATAACTTCATTAGAGGCCTTGATTATAGCTTTAGAAATATGCGGTAAAATTTGCTTTTCTTTATTATGCACAACAGCTGCAGCCCTTTTTATAATTGCAATAGATTTGATTAAAACTGGCCTTACTAAAAATTCACCTATGTCAAAATACTTTTTTGATCTTTGAGTAGAAGCACCCCAATATTTATCATTTGGTACATTGATTGATCCTATACTGTCGAATTCTTTTCTTAATTTCATTGATTAATAAGTAATTAATAAATTATTATAAATATACATTAAATATAAAAAAACTTACAGGAGCAATATGTCAAATTTTAGTAAGGTTGGAATTTTTATGAAAACTTTTGGACAAGAAGTTAAAGATAATCCCTCATTTAGCACAGATAAAATCAATAAATTGAGGATAGATTTAATTAAAGAAGAATTAGATGAATTAACAGAAGCAATGAAAAACAAAGATTTATTAGAAGTTGCAGATGCTTTAACTGACATTTTATATGTTACTTACGGTGCGGGACATGCATTTGGTATTGATTTGGATAAATGCTTTGATGAAGTTCAAAACTCCAATATGAGTAAATTAGATAAGAATGGAAAACCAATTTATAATGAATCTGGCAAAGTAATGAAAGGACCTAATTATTTTAAACCAGACCTCTCAAAATTTGTAAATTAAATTTCTAATTTAAAATCAATAGACGAAGCGCTATGTGTAATACTTCCGACGGATATTCTATTTACTCCAGTTGCAGCAACTGACTTAACTGTTTTTAAGTTAATATTTCCCGAAGCTTCTGTTTCATAATATTTTTTTGCAAGCTTAATACCAACTTTAAGATTTTTAACATTCATATTATCAAAAAGAATAGTATTAAATTTAAGACCCATTATTTTTTTGAGTTGTTTTAAGTTATCAACTTCAACAGTAATCTTTTTACCTTTTTTATTTTTTATTGCTAAAGAAACCATTTCTCTTAGATTTGAAGCAGCAATATGATTATCCTTAATTAAAAATTCATCACTTAAATTAAATCTATGATTAGTTCCACCACCTAATTTTACTGCATATTTTTGAATAACTCTTAAATTTGGAATTGTTTTTCTAGTGCAACAAATTTTACATTTTTTTCCTGCTAGTTTTACAAACTTGTTTGTTTTAGTAGCTATACCTGAAATATGAGATAAAAAATTAAGCGCAACTCTTTCAGCAATCAGTATATTTTTAGCACTACCTTTGATAGTAGCAATTAAAGAATTTTTTTTTACAAAAGATCCATCTTTTTTTTTTACAATAAATTTGATTTTATTATCAATTAAAGAAAATGCATATTTTGCAAATCGCAAACCACCAATAACTGCATTCTCATTTGCAATTAGTTTAACTTCAATTATTTTACTATTTTCAATTAAATCTGAGGTAATATCTCCAGATGGATATAAATCTTCATTAAGCGCTAGCTTGACAGTATTTTTTATAAAATTTTCACTTAATTTAATTTTTGACACAAATGATTATCTTCCGATAGCAACCATTTTTTCAACAGATAGTCTTGCTTTATCAATTGTTTTTTGATCCATTAAAATTTCACCAGTTTCGTTTTCTAAACAATCTAAAATTTTCGGTAAAGTAATTTTTTTCATATGTGGACACATATTGCACGGTTTAATGAACTCTACTTTAGGATTTTCAACTTGGATATTATCACTCATTGAACATTCGGTAACCATCATAACTTTCTTAGGTTGATTATCTCTAACATAATTAATCATACCAGATGTTGATCCAGCAAAATCACTAGCCTTAATTACATCAGGTGGACACTCAGGGTGAGCAATTATTTTTATCCCAGGATTGTTTTTTCTAATATCATTTATTTCGTTTTCATTAAATTGATCATGAACAATACAAATTCCTTTCCACGAAATTATTTCAACATCAGTTTGTGAAGCAACATATTTTGCAAGATAATCATCTGGTAAAAAAATAACTTTTTTGACACCTAATGATTTTACAATTTTTACAGCATTGGCAGATGTGCAACAAACATCTGTTTCAGCTTTTACATCTGCAGATGTATTCACATAAGATACAACTGGAACTCCAGGATATTTTTCTTTCAACAATCTAACATCCTTTCCAGTAACAGATGATGATAAAGAACAACCTGCATTCATGTCTGGCAACAAAACTTTTTTATTTGGACTCATTAATTTTGCTGTCTCAGCCATAAAATGAACACCTGCCATTACAATTATATCAGCAGAGGTTTTTGATGCCTCAACAGCTAGTGCTAATGAGTCTGCAGAAAAGTCTGCAATTCCATGATATATTTCTGGTGTTTGATAATTATGTGCGAGAATGACAGCATTCTTTTTTTTTTTTAATTTATTTATTTCATGAATATATGGTGCGTGAACTGACCACTCAATTTCTGGTATAACCTTTGATATTTTTTTATATATAGGATCAGTCGCTTTTCTAACTTCTTGATTAAATTCCATACTAAAATTTATCAATTTGAAACCTACTTGTCATTGATTTATTGTGGGTCATATTGCGGCCATGCTGAAATTGGTAGACAGGCACGGTTGAGGGCCGTGTGGACCTAGTCCATGAGAGTTCGAGTCTCTCTGGCCGCACCAAATACTTAAATTTTAAGCCACTCGGGTATGAGAATTTTAAATGTCCCGTTTTCGCTTTTAAATATCTGTTTTTTATCAAAGTTTTTATCTAAAAATTTGATTAATGCGAAAGGGTAATCATCATTGATTAAAACTTTTCCAATCTCAACTTCATTGCTATATATTTTTTCATCTTCAGATAGTTTTCCATTAATAATCTCAATCGGCAGTAATCTTTTTGAAAGTTTATTTTTTAATTTAATTCTAGCAGTGTTTTCTTGTCCAACATAACATCCTTTTTTAAAATCAATTCCATTAAGCTCTTCAAAATTACATTCAATACCAAATAATTTATTTTGTAATTTGTTCAAATTTTTAGGCACTATTCCAAGCTTATGGCTTTGAAGATAATATTTTTCAACTTTATCATCCTTAAGATCTAATTTTTTTAGTGATAAATAAAGTTTTTCTAAATTTATAATAAGTCTTGCACCCAAATTTTTGTTTCTAGGGTCTAAAATTATTGGGTCTTCTCTAAATTTAAAAGTAAAACCCAAGATGTCTTTTGAGCCATCAATTGATAGATATTTTTTATATCCAAAGCTAGCAACTACAAATTCATTACTTAAATTTAATATTTCTACTTTTGATCTAATTTTATAAAGGTTTAATTGTTTGAATATTTCCTTTGATTGAGATTTCTCACAGTCAATAAAATAACCTGATTTGTGTTTTACAACTATGAATTCATAAAGAAACTTTCCTTGTGGAGTTAGCAAAGAAGCAAAACAGCTAGAATCATCCGTTACTTTATTTATGTCATTACTAATTAAGTTTTGTAAAAAATCTTTAGAATCTTCTCCACTTATATAAAGTATGGCTCTATCTTCTAATATATAAACGTTATTATTCATATTTGATTGATATCATATTTTAATATAATAACTTTTTTCATAAATGTTAGATCTAATAATAAAAAACGGTCAATGTTATATAAATGGAAAGCTAGAAGATAAAGATATAGCTGTTAAAGATGGCAAAATTTTAAAGATTGGTAAAATTCTAGAGGAAGCAAAAGAAGTTTATGACGCCAAAAAACAAATTGTCTTACCAGGTTGTATAGATACTCAAACTCATTTTCGAGAACCAGGCTCAACTGATACAGAGGATCTTCATTCTGGAGGTAGGGCTGCTGTTGCTGGAGGTATCACGGCAGTATTTGAAATGCCAAATACAAATCCTCCAACATCAAATTTAAAAGAATTTCAAAGAAAATTAGATCTAGCAAAAAATAGAATGTATTGCAATTATGCTTTCTATTTTGGCGCAACAGCAGAAAATGTGAGTCAATTAGCAGAACTAAAAGATTTGGAAGGATGTTGTGGAATAAAATTATTTGTGGGTTCATCAACCGGCAATCTCTTAGTAGCTCTTGAAGAAGATATAGATAAAGTTTTTCAAAATTCTTCAAAAGTAGTTGCGGTTCACTCAGAGGATGAAGAAATTTTAAATAAGAATAAGAAATTAATTAAAAATGGGGATGTTCATTCACATCCTGTTTGGAGAAGTGAAGAGTGTGCCATTTCCTCAACCAGAAGAATTGTTAGAATTGCTAAAAAGTATAATAAAAAAACTCACGTTCTTCATATAACAACTAAACAAGAAATAGATTTTTTATCCCAACACAAAGGAAATATTACTTTTGAAATTACTCCACAACATCTAACAATCTTTGCCCCTGATTGTTATGATAAACTTGGAACTTACGCTCAGATGAATCCTCCTATAAGAGATAAATCTCATTACGATCGATTATGGTACGCAGTTAAAAATAATATTAATGATACAATTGGATCAGATCACGCTCCACATTTAAAAATTAATAAAGATAAAGAATATCCCAACTCGCCCTCAGGTATGCCTGGAGTACAAACTCTCATGACTGTTATGCTTAACCATGTTAATGATGGAAAATTATCTCTCAATCAATTAATTAATCTTGTATGTGAAAACCCAATTAAAATTTTTGGTATTAAGAATAAAGGATTTATAAGAGAAGGTTATGATGCTGATTTTACTATTGTAGATATGAATAAAAAAATTGTAATTAAGAATGAAAATATTGAGAGCAAATGTGGATGGTCCCCTTTTAATGGCTTTGAGTTTAAAGGAACTCCTGTTTCAACTATTATTGCTGGAAAAATAAAAATGCAGGATGGAAAAATTTTAGGTGACCCTGAGGGCACTCCATTAAAATTTAGTTAATTTTTCCTGTAAAACTATTAACTAAAATAACTCCAATGACGATTAAAAATAATCCTGCTATAGCTTGCCAAGCTAAAGTTTGTTTAAAAAAGAAATAACCAAGTATTGCTATTGTAAAAACTCCTAGTCCACTCCACGTGGCATACACAATTGCAATTGGAAGTTTATCCATCACAAATGTCATTAGATAGAATGATACAAGATAAAATATTGTTAGAAAAACTGTGGGTATTAATTTGGTGAAATTTTGTGATACGGGCAATAACATTGTTCCGGCGACTTCACAAAATATAGCAATAAGTAATAAAGAATAAGTTTTAACCATTATTCAGTATTTTATTATCAATTAGATCTTGTTTTATTTCATCTAGAATAACAGGGTCATCAATAGTTGGTGGCATTTTATACTCAACATTATCTGCAATTTTTCTAATTGTTCCTCTAAGAATTTTTCCTGATCTTGTTTTTGGAAGTCTTTTGATCACTATCGCAACTTTAAATGCAGCTACTGGACCAATCTTGTCCCGGACCATTTTAATACATTCTTTAGAAATCGTCTGGTTATCTTTTTTAACTCCAGCTTTTAAAACAATTAATCCTATAGGCAATTGCCCTTTTAACTTATCAGCGACACCAAGGACAGCACATTCAGCAACAGATTGGTGTTCAGATAGAACTTCCTCTATAGCACCAGTTGACAATCTATGTCCGGCAACATTTATAATGTCATCTGTTCTAGACATAATCCAAATGTACCCATCTTCATCAATATGACCTGCATCATAAGTTTGATAATAACCCTCATAGTTTGACATATAATTTTCTTTATATCTTTGATCAGCATTCCATAAAGTTGGAAATGTTCCTGGAGGAAGTGGAAGTTTAACAACTATATCACCCATTTCATCTGGTTTAGCTAAAGTTTGATCTGATTTAATGATTTTTACATCATAACCAGGTACAGCTTTACATGCTGAACCATATTTTGTTTTCATCATTTCAATTCCAGTGCAATTTGAGCTGATAGCCCAGCTCGTTTCGGTTTGCCACCAATGATCAATTACTGGAACTTTTAATAGATTTTCAGCCCACTTAATTGTATCAGGATCAGCTCTTTCACCAGCTAGAAAAAGACTTTCAAATTTTGATAAGTCATATTTAGAAAAAAATTTTCCATCGGGATCCTCTTTTTTTATAGCTCTAAAAGCTGTTGGAGCAGTAAATAAAGATTTTACTTTGTAATCTGAAATAATTTTCCAAAATGCACCAGCATCAGGAGTACCAACAGGTTTACCTTCAAACAAAACTGTTGTGCAGCCTTTAAATAATGGTGCATAAACAATGTAAGAGTGACCAACAATCCAACCAATATCACTTGCAGACCACCAAATATCTCCTTCATCTATGTTATAAATATTTTTCATTGTCCACTTGAGAGCAACAATATGACCACCTATATCTCTTACAATACCTTTAGGAGTTCCTGTGGTACCTGAAGTGTAAAGTATATATGCGAATTCATTAGAATTCATTTCAACACAATCAGTATCTTTTGCACTTGATAAAGCTTCGTCCCAACTTATTTCTTTTGGCGCATTCAATTTGACTTCATGATCTTTTCTTTGAAACAAAATCATTTTATTTATTTTGTGTTTAGCTTGTTTAATTGCTTCATCCACTAATGGCTTGTATTCAACTGTTCTTCCAGGTTCAAAGCCACATGAAGCTGTGACTAATATTTTAGCTTTACTATCATCAATCCTACTGGCAAGTTCATTTGAAGCAAAACCACCAAATACTACAGAATGAATTGCTCCAATTCTTCCGCATGCAAGCATTGCAATGACTGCCTCAGGTATCATTGGCATATATATAATTACTCTATCACCTTTGTTGATGCCTTGATCTTTTAATGCTCCTGCAAATTTAGAAACTCTAGATCTTAATTCTTCGTAAGTAAGTTTGCTTTTATTTCCTGTGATAGGACTATCGTAAATTAAAGCTGTTTTATTTCCTTTTCCTTGATCAATATGAACATCAAGTGCATTATAGCAAGTATTTGTGATCCCATCCTCATACCATTTATAAAAAGGAGGGTTTGATTTGTTTAAAATTTTTATTGGCTTTTTAAACCAAAAAATATCATTAGCTGCTTCTTGCCAAAATTTTTCGGGATTTTTAATAGATTCTTCGTAAATCTTATTAAACTTAATAGACATAAAAAATTTGATTCGTTGTTGCCCTTTTTTTGATTTTTAACTTTATAATTGTATTTAATTTTAAAAAGTAAGTAAAATCAATGCAAATTAATCACAATTAAGTCTTCAATAATGTCTTTTAATTTGGTATTTAACCCACAATCTTGGTTTAGTGAAAGCTAAACCTAGTTTATATAAACTAAACAAGTAAAAACTAACTAAAGAGGGAGTTTTTTATGAAAAAACTTAAACTGTTTGCTTTAACTGTTGCAGCATTGATTGGTGTGACTGGTGTAGCAAACGCGGCTTCTGCTACTATGTTAGCTCAAGATGACTTCGTTGGAATATCTTTCTGGATAATTTCAATGGGTATGTTGGCTGCTACAGCATTTTTCTTCATGGAGAGAAATACTGTTGCTCCTGGCTGGAAAACGTCAGTAACTGTTGCAGGGCTAGTAACTGGTATTGCATTCATCCATTACATGTACATGAGAGAAGTATGGGTGATGACTGGTGATTCACCAACGGTATACAGATATATTGACTGGTTAATTACTGTGCCACTACAGATGATAGAGTTCTATTTAATTCTAGTAGCTGTAAGAAAAGCAAACTCTGGAATTTTCTGGAGATTGTTAATTGGTTCATTAGTAATGTTAATCGGTGGATATTTAGGAGAAGCTGGATACATCAACGCTACACTTGGTTTCATAATCGGTATGGCAGGTTGGGTATACATTCTTTATGAAATATTCTCAGGTGAAGCTGGAAAAGCTGCTGCTAAAAGTGGAAACAAAGCTTTAGTGACTGCCTTCAGTGCAATGAGAATGATTGTAACTGTAGGTTGGGCAATTTACCCATTAGGTTATGTATTTGGTTACCTAACAGGTGGTGTAGATGCTAACTCACTAAACGTTGTTTACAACTTAGCTGACTTTATAAACAAAATTGCATTTGGTCTAGTAATCTGGGCTGCTGCAGTAAGTTCAGCTGGTGCTAGAAGCAGATAGTTACTAAAGAAATTAAATAATTTATAGGGCGAGTATGTATTCACATACTTGCCCTATTTTTTTGCATAATTAAATAATATTTATGACAAAGATAACTTACATTACTCACGATAACAAAAATCATACCATAGATGTACAAAATGGTCTTACAGTAATGGAGGGAGCTGTACAAAATGATATCCCAGGGATTGACGCTGACTGTGGAGGAGGAATGGCTTGTGCGACATGTCACGTATATGTAAATGAAGGATGGTTTGATAAGCTACCGTTTAAAGAGGATGGTGAAGAAGATATGTTAGACATGGCTTTTGAACCAAAAAAAAATAGTAGACTAAGTTGTCAAATAATAGTTTCAGATGACTTAGATGGTTTAATCGTAAACATACCATCTAAACAAGGTTAAAAAATGAATAAGACTGATGCATTAATTATTGGAGCAGGACCTACTGGGCTGTTCACAGCTCATCAATTAAAATTGATTGGTTTAAATTGTGAGATCGTTGATAACTTAGATAAAATTGGTGGTCAGTGTATTGAACTTTATCCAGATAAACCAATTTATGATATTCCGGCTGTGCCAGAGTGCACTGGAGAAGAATTAACCAATAATTTAATTAATCAAATAAAACCTTTTAATATTAAATTTCATTTAAGTGAAAGAGTCGATGAGGTAAAAAAAGAGGGAGGAAACTGGATTGTTAAAACAAATAATGGTACAATATTTCAAACTCCAAATGTAATAATAGCAGGTGGCGTAGGTTCATTTGAGCCAAGAAAATTTCCAGTTAAAGAGTGTGAGAAATTTGAGAATAAGTCAGTATTTTATTCAATAAGAGACAAGAACATATTTAAAGGTAAAACCGTAACAATATTTGGTGGTGGTGATAGTGCTTTAGATTGGGCAGTTGAGCTGTCAAAAAATTCAAATGTGAATTTAGTTCACAGAAGAGATGATTTTAGAGGCGCGCAGGCAACTGTTGATAAAGTACATGAGCTAGCGAAAGAGGGTAAAATAAATCTTTATACAAAATATCAAATGACTTTAATAGAAGGAGAAAAACAATTGGAAAGTATAGACATTAAAAGTGATGATAAAGATGTTAAAACTCTTAAAACTGACTATGCATTAGGTTTCTTTGGTTTAATTATGCAGCTTGGTCCAATAGCAAACTGGGGTTTAAATATTGACAAAAAAACTATTGAAGTAGACACAGAAAAATTTGAAACAAATCAGAAGGGTATTTATGCAGTTGGTGATATTTGCACTTACCCTGGAAAATTAAAACTTATATTATCAGGTTTTCATGAGGGAGCTTTAGCAGCAAGAGCATGTTTTAAGTTAGCTAGACCAAATGAAAAATATAGATTTGAATTCACAACCTCATCCAAAACTATCAAAGATCGTCTCGGTGTAAAAAGTGATTGAGCTATTTTCAGCTGATACTCCTAATGGAAAAAAAATCAGTATCATGCTTGAAGAAATTGGATACAATTATAAATTAACTAAAATAGATATATCTAATGGAGAGCAATTTAATCCTGAATTTGTAAAGATAAGTCCGTTTAGTAAAATTCCAGTTATTATTGATCACGATAATAGTGAGAGTATTTTTGAATCGGGAGCAATTTTAATTTATTTAGCAGAGAAGAGTGACAAATTTTACGACAAACAAGATCGAATTAAAATTAATCAATGGCTAATGGCACAAATGGGATATGTAGGTCCCATGATAGGTCAACACCACCAATTTCATCACTACAATCCTGGTAAAAGTGAATTTGGTGAGAAAAGATATTTTAAAATTACAAAAAAAATTTATCAAGATCTTGATAACCGTCTAGAAAATTCTAAATATCTTGCTGGAGAAAAATATTCAATAGCAGATATTGCAACATGGCCATGGATCGCTAGACATGAATGGCATGATATAGGACTAAAAAATTATAAAAATTTATCTAGGTGGTATTTAAATATTGCTAATCGGCAAGCTGTCATTAAAGGATATGATCTTTATAACAATGGCTCGAGTATTCCAAAAATTTAATTAAAATTTACCTTTTTTATCAGATCCTTTATAGAAAATTTCTTGGAGATAATCATTTTCTTGTTTTTTTAATTGAATATCCTTTTCTTCTAATAATTTTTGAGGTCTTCCAATTTTTTCATGATAGTTAAATTTATCAACTCCTCTTGCCAGTTGTACGCTATTTTTGCCAAGAACTTGTTTTACATCTGTGCCTATATAACTTTGAATTACAAATCCTATTCTTCTATCATTACTTTTATTTAGCTCTGAACCATGGACAACTGTTGGATGATGTAGGGACATTTGTCCAGCCTTTAAGATTAAAGGAGTTGTTTTTTCTTTAGGCACATTTTTGACAGTTTGTCCTCTAGTTAATAAATTTCCTTCATTAAACTTTTGATCATGATCTTTAAGATTATCTTTATGTGAACCTGACCACATTCTCATACATCCATTTTCCTCATTGGAATCAGTTATAGCAACCCATGCAGTTACCCAATTATGGGGTTCTAACCCTATATATTTTGCATCTTGGTGGTAGCTTACAAATCCTTTTTCGTAAGCATTTTTAATAAATAAAGTCGTTCCACAAACTAAAATATTTTCACCTATTAAACTCTGAACTGCATCTAAAATATTTGAGTTATGTGTAACTTCATCCAACAATGGTGAAATCAAATGCGCATTGTATCTACCAGAATTTTTTAGTTCTTCAGGCATTTTGTTTTCAATTATTTCGATTTCATTTCTAATTTCTTTAGCCTTATCTTTTGAAAAAATATTTATTGGAGAAACAAATCCTTCATCTTCATACTGTTTGAGTTGATTTGATGATAGATAAGACATATTATTAAAAGATTATATGAGCATATCAATTTCTTCAATAAATTATTGCCCTGTTAAATCTATTTCTTTTCAAAGTATCAAAAGATGTGAAATAAGAAAAAATATTGGAATTGTTGGGGATAGAATTTTTGCTTTTTCCAAAGGTTTAGATTTTAATCAAGCACAATTATTTGAAAAAAAACTTGAGGAAAGAAGAGGAAAATGGAACAAAATTTTAACTTTAAAAAATTCGCCTTCCTTAAATAAATATAATTTTTTACTAGATAATGACAAACTAACTTTAACTCAAAATAATAATGAAATTTTAACTATAAATAGTAATGAAAGACAGAAGTATGAATTACTTTCAAATAAAATCTTAGACTTGGAAAGCTCTCTTCAAAAACCTATATTTTTGATGAACAATAATGACATCCCTTTTTTTGATACATCAATATCAAATAAGACTCTTTTAACTCATTCAGTATCTCTTATAAATATAAAAAGTATTGAGGATTTTAGAAATAAAACTAATCAAGAAATTGAGACTCAAAGATTCAGAGGTAATATATATTTTGATGGAATTGAAGCATGGGAAGAAAGAAACTGGATTGGAAAAATTATTAAAATAAATGATATCTCATTTAAAGTAGAAAAAAATATTCCAAGATGTGTCGCAATTAATTTAAAACCAAATACGGCTGATGATAGTTTGAATTTACTTCAATCTCTTAAAAAAAATTACAATCATTTTGATATGGGAGTTTATTTGACAGCGCTAGATAATGGATTAATTAATATTGGGGACAATATTTCACTATAGAATTTTTACAATCAACTTCAGATTGAAATTTTTCAACTATACTTTTTAAATCATTTTTGATTAAATTATTTTTTAATTAAAAATAGGGGAGAAAAAAATGAGTAAAATATTTAAATCATTAACAGTTTTACTTGTGCTTCTTTTTTCAATTTCTACTGTAAGTGCGAAAACTCTTACAGAAAGACTTGCGGATGGACACAAATTAAGACTTGGTTTTGGAACAGCTGTGCCATGGGCTTATGCTGGAGATGGTGGTGAGGCTTTAGGCTTTGTTAACATGATAGCATTAACAGTTTTAGAAGAAATGGGAATTACTGAACATGAAACTAAAGTTTTTGAATGGTCAGGATTAATTCCAGGATTGAATGCAGACCGTGCGGATATGATTACAGGTGGTATGTACATTTTAAAGAGCAGATGTGAAAACATGGACTTTTCAGATCCTATCGGGGTTTTTGGAGACGCAATGCTAGTTCCAAAAGGAAATCCAAAAAATATTAACAACTATGCTGATGTTATTTCAACTGGTGCAAAATTAGTAACTGGTACAGGATTTAATACTGTAGAGGCTGCTAAAAAATATGGTGTACCAGATAGCCAAATGCTTTTAGTTGAAGGAGAAGTTGGAATTTTAGCTGCAATGAAAGCTGGAAGAGCAGATGTTGCAGTTCAAACATTCTTCGGTGCTAAAGAGCATGAGAAAAAAACTAATGGTAAATTTGAGGTAACTGATCCTAAATTAATGCCTAAAGAAACTTTAAACGTTGTAGGTATTGGATTTAGAAAAGGTGATGACAAATTTAGAGAAGCATTTAATGCTGCTCTAGCTAAAGTTATGGCTAACCCAGCAACTATGTTGAAAAGAGCTGGAGAATATGGGTATGATAAAGCTCAATTACCTCCACCTGACATGAGTACGGCTTGGGCTTGTTCAACTAAATAATTTAATAAGCTATTAAAAATAAACCAGGCAACAATTAAGTTGCCTGGTTTTTATAAATCTAAAGGAATTACTTTGACATATTTTGAATTTTTAAATGAACATGGAATTACTCTTTTACTAGGGACTGTAACAACTGTGAAGGTTCTTGTTTGTTCAATGATTCTTTATGTGATTATTTCTATGATTTTTGGTTTAATGAGGCTTTCAAAAAATTCAATAATACAAGGCACAGCCACTGTTTATATAGAATTTTTTAGAGGCACATCTCTTTTAGTACAATTATTTTGGGCATACTATGTTTTACCATTTTTTGGAATATCATTAGAAGCTTTTACTGCAGGTGTAGTAGCTCTGGGTCTGAATTTTGGAGCATATGGTGCTGAAATAGTTAGAGCTGGAATACTTGCGGTACCTAAGGGACAATGGGAGGCAGCTCATTCATTAAATTTTACTCCAGCAAAAAGAATTAAAAGAATTATTATTCCTCAAATATTTCCAATTATATTGCCACCAGCTGCAAATTTAACTGTAGAATTATTGAAAGCTACTGCATTAGTAGCATTAGTTACCGTGGTTGATCTTACTTTTGAAGCAAAACAAATTAACTCTATAACGTGGTTATCAGCACAATGTTTTGGAACAGCATTACTTATTTATTACATAATGGCTAGATTTGCATTGGTCCCATTTTTAAGATGGTTAGAAGTCTTAGCAGCTAGAAAAGTTGGAAAGGAGAAAGCTTAAATCATGGAAATGGGTTGGAGATGGGATTTTACTTATGAAATATTGCCTCAAATGGCAATTGCAACACTTAATACTATACTTGCAGCTGGCGTAGGTTATGCAATTGCTCTGATTGTTGGATTATTTTTTTTATTAGCTCAAAGAACTCCCTCTAAAATTTTTAACTGGGTTAATAGAGAATTAGTTGAGTTTATAAGATCAACACCACTTCTAATACAATTATTTTTTGTATATTTCGTACTACCACAGTTTGGTATTACTTTATCTGCTTGGGTGTGTGGAATGATTACTATTGGTCTTCATTTTGGAACATATATGTCAGAAGTATATCGTGGAGCACTTGAAGGAGTTTCAAAAACACAATGGGAAGCTTGCAGAGCTTTAAATTTTTCCACAATTTACACATATAGAAGAATAGTTCTGCCTCAGGCATTTCCTATAGCTATTCCCGGAATGGGAAATTATTTAGTTGGGATATTTAAAGATACCCCACTTTTATCAACGATTGGTGTTGCAGAATTATTCCATGCGGCAACAGCAGTTGGTGGTTATAATTATAGATATTTAGAGCCTTATACTTTAGTGGGCATCATATTTTTGACGCTATCAATTCCCGCAGCAATGTGGGTTAGAAAACTTGAAAGAGATGTTAATATATCCCAAGGTAAAATAAAAAAATAGATTATGAAAAAAAACAATTCAGATGAAATTATAGTTAAGTTTGATGAAGTAACAAAACAATATGGTGATTTAATTGTTTTAGATAAACTTAATCTAGAAATTAAAAAGAATGAAATGGTTTCAATTATAGGTCCATCTGGATCAGGAAAAACAACAGTATTGAGAGTTTTAATGACTTTGGAAAAGATAAACGGTGGAGTAATCCATTTAGATGGTGAGCCTTTAACACATATGGATTCAAATGGGAGCTTAGTTGAAGCTAATGAAAAATATCTAAGAGAAAGAAGATCAAAAATAGGTATGGTTTTTCAACAATTTAATTTGTTTCCACACATGACAGCCTTACAAAATTGTATAGAGGCTCCAGTTGAAGTATTAGGTATGAAAAAAGAAGAGGCAGAGGAAAGAGCCTTAAAATTATTAGAACTTGTTGGTCTTACAGATAAAAAAGATCAACACCCAAGTAGATTATCGGGTGGACAACAACAAAGGGTAGCGATCGCAAGAGCTTTAGCTATGAGACCTAAAGTAATGCTATTAGATGAAATAACGTCAGCGCTAGATCCCGAAGTTGTTGGTGAGGTTTTAAATGTTATAAGATCCTTAAACGAAGAACACAGCTTAACCATGATAATGGTCACTCATCAAATGGGGTTCGCTAGAGAAATTTCAGATAGAGTATGTTTTTTTAATGAAGGAAAAATTTTTGAACAAGGTCCTCCTGAAAAATTGTTTGGAGATCCACAAAATGAGAGAACTAAACAATTTTTGCATGCAGTTTTAGATGCAAATTAGTTCATAGAACTTAAAAGTCTCATTAACGAACTTATAATTCCATAACCTGATAATTCTATAGCAAGAATTATAATAACAATTAAAACAAGTTTTTTATTCATCTAGTAAATACGAATGTTAATAAAAGAATCCAAAAGAAAGCATAATAAAAGTAAATGTACTTCTTTGTAAAATTGTAAGTAATTGGATTATGTACAGTCTTATTTTTTTTTCTTTTTTTTCTAGTCATCAGCATGCACCTTTTCATCTTTTTCATGTTTTTCTTGAGCAGCGATGGTATATTTTGCAACTGGTCTTGCCATTAGTCTTTTTAGTCCTATAGGTTCTGCTGTATCTAAACAATACCCATAAGTATCATCCTTAATTCTTAATAAAGCTTTTTCTATTTCTGAAATTAATTTAATTTGTCTATTTATTGCTTTCATCTCAACATTTTTATCAGTGTAAGAACTGGCTTGATCAACTATATCTGCAGAAATACTATTATCATCCATACTTCCATTGTAAAGTGCTTCATTATTAGATTTAACTAACTCTTTTTTCCATTCTTGTAATTTTATTCTGAAAAAAACTTTATGCTTTTCACACATATATTTTTCGGTTTCTTTTGGAATGTATGTTTTAGAAATTTTTATTGGGCCTTTACTTATTTCTTTCGGTTTACTAGTTATCTTAATTTTTGGTTTCGCAACAACTTTACTTCTTACTTTTGTAGCTTTTTTTTTTACTTTGCTTGTTTTAGGCATATTTTCAAATTGAATTCGAGGGAGTATATTCAGCAAAATAGGGGTGTCAAGTAAGGTTAATTATTGTAAATAATTAATAATGAATGTTCTAAATAGAAATATTAATAATATATTTTTTATTTTTGCACTTTCTCATTTAATTGTTTGGACATTTGTTCCTACTATTACAAATGAGAATTTGCCTCTTGATGTAATAGAGGCATTAGCTTGGGGAAGTAATTTAGATTGGGGATTTAATAAACATCCACCAGGAAGTGCTTTTTTTCCAGAAATTTTTTTTCAAATTTTTGGTGCACAGGATTGGGCATTTTATTTTTTAAGTTCAATATTTGTTATAATTTCTTTTTTCTTTGTTTTCAAACTTGCGCAAGAAATTTTAGGAAATATCAAATTAAGTTTAATATCTGTTTTAATATTAGAATCTATATTTTTTTATAATTTCACTTCACCAGAGTTTAATGTAAATGTTTGCCAATTACCATTTTGGTCATTGGTTGGTTATTATTCTTGGAAAATTTATAATGCTAGAGAAATTAGTTTTTTAGATTGTTTTTTAGTTGGTTTTTTTGGTGCAATTGGTTTTTTATCAAAATACTTATTTATTTATCTTTTATTATCAGTAGTGCTACTTTTTATTTATTTAATATTGATAAAACGAAATAAAAAGTTTGATTTTAAATATTTAATAACTTTAGAGGTTTTTGTTGTCTTATTGGTTCCACACTTTATTTGGCTTTTAGATAATGATTTTATAACTATTTCATATGGACTTAAGAGATCTGGCCTAGAGGATTCCCAAATAATAGATCATATTAAATACCCACTTATTTTCTTAATTAAACAAATAGGAATACTTATTCCATTTTTCTTTTTAGTTTGGTTATTAATAAAAAAAATTAAATTCAAATTAAACTTAAAGGATAAAAAGTTTCTTTTTTTAATTTCTATAAGTATTTTGCCTATTCTTTTAATTTTTATTACATCCATTATTACTGGATCAAAAATAAGAACAATGTGGATGACACCTTTTTACTTATTTTTTGGAATATTTTTTGTTTATCTATTTCAATCTCAAATTGACTTAAAAAAAATTAATTCTTTTTTATATGGTTTCTTATTTTTATTTTTTTTATCACCAATTATTTATTCTTATATTTCAATCACAGAAAAAGACAAAAGGACTGATTATCCAGGGAAGGAGATGGCCACAAAAGTCCAATTAATTTGGAGTCAAAATTTTGAAAAAGAAATTGAGTTTGTAACAGGCGACGAGTGGAAGGCAGGAAATCTCTCATATCATTTGAAATCCAGACCTAAATGGGAAGGCCCAACTAATAATGACATTCTTAATAGTTCATCGCAATTCATCTGTGTGGACGATGTTTGCTTAGGAAGATATTAAAGAAAATTATGAAAATTAAAATTTTAATACCTCTATTTAATGACTGGCAATCTACTTCTAAATTAATAGATGAAATTAACCAATTACAGGCAATTTCAAATTTTGAAATTTCAATAGTTATTATCAACGATGCATCTAACCATGATCGTCTTAATGAAGAAAAGTCTTTAGAAAATATTAAATCAATAAAAATTTTAAATATGAAAAAAAATCAAGGTCATGCAAGATGTATAGCAACAGGTCTAAAATATATTTATGAAAAAGAAGATTTTGATTTTGTAATTCCAATGGATGGAGATGGAGAAGATAGACCAGAGGAAATAGATGAATTTATTAAACAAATTGAAAATGCAAATGGTAGGCCCATCGTTGGTATAAGAGTAAGAAGATCAGAGGGTTTACTATTTCAGATATGTTATAAAATTCATAAACTTATTACTTACACATTTACTGGAAAATCAATTAAATTTGGAAATTTTACTTGTTTACCAAAAACTACGGTTAAAAAAATGATTAATGAAAAATCCACCTGGAATAGTTTTTCAGGGTCATTAAGTAAAATAGAAGACAATTTATTCTCAATCTCATCTGTAAGGGGGACTAGATACTTTGGACCATCTAAAATGAGTTTTTATAATTTAATAAAACATTCACTCTCTATTATTAGTGTTTTTAGAAAAACTTTTTTAATTCGTTCAGCTTTATTTATAATTTTATATATACTATTTATTAAAAGCAATGCCTCAATAATAACTTCAATTCCTTTAGTATTTTTATTAATAGCTGTTTATGCAGTTTCAAATTTAGCTTTAAGAGAGAACATGGATGAATTTGATAAGGCTTTATCAAATATAAATGATATTGAAAAAATTAAATGAAAAAATTAACAATATTTATTTTTATATCATTTTTTATTTCTAATATTTCTCAAGCAGATTTCAAAAAGATAAAAAAGAAAGCAACAGTTAATCAACCAGAAATTATTTTCCCAATTCCTAAAAATCTTGACAAGTGCATTACCAATATGTACGTTAATAAAGAAAATAACCCTGTCTTACCAGTGATAAAAGTTGATGCTCCACCGGGTTATGGTCTGGATAATAGATTTAACTTTGCTTTAAATAAATTTGAAAATTTTAAACGTCCTTGTGGTGGAGGTAGCATTGAGGCTTGTGAAAATGTAAAAAGAGTAATTTTAGATTGGGCAAAAGCAGATGCAGCTCAAAGATCAGGACCATCAGATCATGAATCAAAACATTGGAATGATACCTTAACTGTTAATCTTTACATTGCTTCACCAATGATTGCTGGATATTCATTTGCAAAACAGAGAATTACTGTTCCTGACGAAGAAGACAAAATCATAAAAGATTGGTTTAAAAAAATTGTTAAAAAAAATCAGCACCTTATGTATGAATTAAAAAAATACAAACAAGGCACTCAAGCAATTGGTGTTCCGAGGAGCGCACATAATCATGCGCTATCATCAGCAATTAGTCATATGCAGTTGGGTATTTTACTTAATGATAATAAATTTTTTAAAAAAGCTTTTAGAAATTATGAGAATGCAATTAGGTATCAAAGAAAAGACGGTAGTATGCCAATTGAAACTAGAAGAGGGGGAAGGGCAATGTTTTATCAAGCAAGAGCCATGAATGCTTTATCAGTAATAGCAATTATTGCTGAAAACCAAGGCTACTATATTTGGGATTATGAATATAAAGGAAAGAATTTTCATAATATTGTTAAATTTTTTATAGATTTTACTGAGAACAATGAAATCGTTTTTAAATACGCAAAAGAAATGAAAGCCCCAGGACCTGCGAAGAACTATAAAGTTCAAGATCTTGATAGTAGATCAAGTAGTAATTGGGGATGGCTTTATGCTTATGTAACTAGATTTCCAGATCATGAGAATGTTCAAAGATTAAAACAATGGTCTACTAATCAAAGCAATCTCAATAATTATCAAAGAAAGATAGTTATTAACTTTGAAAATATTTTAAAAAGAAATTTTGGTACCTCATCATGGACAGTAGTAGAGCCAAAATGTCATTTTACTAGGTAGTCTTAATTGTTGGTAAACAATAAAAATCAGCTGTATCTATTTTAGAAGAATACTGTCTTCTCATGTTCCACTTTTTATGAACACCTGCGCTCGCGAGACTTAAAGTAGATCTTCCGTATCTATAATTGGTATTATCAATTGATTGCATTAAACTTTTTATTTTTTCATCTTTTTCAGATGAAAATAAATTTTTTCTTCCATCATCGTTCCGTAATCCTGTTAACATAACACCTGCTTTTTGATAACGATAACCATTTTTAAAAATATTTTCCAAAATTGAAATTGCAGTTTTAACTGTTTCAATACTATTGTTTGTTGCAATTGGAAAATCAATTGTTTTTGAATTTGAGTAATAACCATAATCTCTTTGAAATGGACTAGTTCTAACGAAAACTGTTATTGCTTTTGCAACTAAAGACTCTGATCTAATTTTTTCGGATGCATTTAAACAATAGTTTGCAACTGCTTCTTTTAATTCTTGAAACTTTTCAATTCTTTTTCCAAATGATCTTGAAACAACACAACTTTTTCTTTTTGTTTGTGTAGTTTCTAAATTAATACAAGGAATTCCTCTAAGTTCCATTGCAGTTCTAGAACTCAAAACATTAGAACATTTTTTAATCCAGGTATTAGATTTATTCTTAAGCTGTTTTGCATTATAGATTCCATTTTTTTGATAAAATTTCGTAAGTTGTCTACCAACACCCCATACATCATTAATTTCAACTTTTTCTAAAATTGGATCTAAGTTTTCTATTCCAATTAAACTTGTAACACCCGATTTTTTTTTCTTTGCAATATGATTTGCAATTTTACTTAAAGTTTTAGTTTTAGCGATACCAATACTTGTTGGAATGCCAGTCCATTGTAGAACTGTTTCTCTTATTTGTTTTCCAACTTCTTCAACTTCAGAATCTGGAAAATTAGATAAATCTATAAATGCTTCATCAATTGAATACACTTCTATTTCTGTATTAAATCTTTTAAGAGTTCTCATTACTCTTCTAGATAAATCACCATATAAAGAATAATTTGAAGAAAAAACTTCAACTTTATTTTTAATGATTATATCTTTTGCTTTGAAATAAGGTTCTCCCATTTTAATCCCTAAAGCTTTTGCTTCATTAGATCTAGAAATGATACAACCATCATTATTAGATAAAACCACAACAGGTTTTTTTCTTATTCTTGGATTAAATAATCTTTCACAAGAAACATAAAAAGAATTACAATCAACTAAAGCTAATTTTTTAGTACGTTGAATGGATGACATAGGTCACAACCCCCCAAATAAAAACATCTTCTTCTTCATTAATTAAAATTCTATTAGAAAAATTTTTAGATCCAGATGTTAGAAATTTTTTATCTCTTTCTTGAACTAAAGTTTTAACCACAAGCTCGTCATGAACGTTTGCAATAACTGTTGAAAAATTTTTCGGCTTTAAACTTTTATCGACAACTAATAAGTCTCCATCATTAATACCGACATCTACCATGGATTTACCTTGCACTCTGATGATAAAAGTTGCTGGAACATTTCTAATTAAATGCATGTTTAGATCGATATCTTCTTCGATATAATCAGTGGCAGGTGATGGAAAACCAGCACCAGCTTTATGTAGATAATAAGGGATAGTTAGTTTCATGTTCTTATTTTGTTCTCATTTATAGAACATTTATACAATGCACGCAAGAGGTTGTATTTTGAGTCTGTAACTGAATCAAAAGTGAATCAAAACGTGAACATCGAAACTACATTTTGTATGCTTGTGGATAACTTCAACCAGAGATAGTTTCAGGTAAAGATAAAAGATATAAGAAATAAAATGAAAAAACTTATATGCCATTGTGGAGTTGTAGAGGCAGAAATTAATTTAGATGGAGATTTAGCTAAAGTAATTAAATGTAATTGTTCTATATGTAAAAGAAAAGGAGCGATTATGTCGATGGTAAAAAATGAAGATTTTAAAGTTACCAAAGGTGAAGATAAATTAACTCTTTATCAATTCCATTCAAAAGTGGCTAAACATTATTTTTGTTCAGTTTGTGGAATTTATACTCATCACAATCCAAGAGCCAATCCTGCAATGACAGGATTTAATGTTGGCTGTATTGATGAAGTAAATACTTTTGATATAAAAGAAGTTCCAGTAAACGATGGTCAAAATCACCCGTTAGATAAAAAATAATTTTCATGCAACAATTTAGTTTATGTTTTGGAAAAGTAAAAAAAGATTGTTTAAAGTTTATTAAATCTCAAGAAACAAAAGCTGACAAATTTAAGAATAAAGAAAGAATGATTAAATCTTTCTTAATTCCATTGTGTTTCTGGATAAGTAAAAAAGCTGATAAAAAAAAACCTTATTTTGTAGGTTTAGCAGGTGGTCAAGGTACTGGAAAAACTACAATAAGTTCTTTAATCAGAATTATTTTGACTAAATATTTTAAGTTAAATGTTTTTAGGATTTCAATAGATGACTTTTATAAAACGAGAAAAGAGAGAATAAGCCTTTCAAAAAGGGTTCATCCTATGCTCTTAACAAGAGGAGTTCCTGGAACACACGATATAAATATGATGTTAAATTTTTTTAGAAAGTCAAAAAGTAAGAAATTCAAAAGATTAAAATTACCAACATTTAATAAAGCTATCGATGATAGGTTTAACAAAAAAAGATGGTATGATTTGAAGAAGAGACCAGATGTTATTATTTTTGAAGGATGGTGTGTTGGTGCAAAATCAGAAGAAAATATTACTTTAAAGAAAACAATTAATTCATTAGAAAAAGCAAAAGATCAAAAACAGATTTGGAGAAAATATGTAAACTATCAATTAAAATCAAAGTACAAAAAATTATTTTCACAATTAAATTGTTTAATATATCTAAAAGCAAAAAATTTTAGTTTGTTACAAAAATGGAGATTAAAACAAGAGAGGAAACTTTGGATAAAAAGTAAAGTGAAATCAAAAATAATGAGTAGAGGAGATGTATTAAATTTTATGCAAACTTATCAAAGAATTACTCAAAATATGTTTAGAAAGATGCCCAAATATGCATCAGTCATATTCAATTTAAATAGTAACCATCAAATAAAATCTGCGGTATATAGAAGAAGATGAAAAAATTTCTGATTATAATTTTTAGTTATTTATTTTTAACTGCTTATGCAAATGCTGAAACTTTTTTAGCAGCATTAAAAAAAGCATATAAAAACAATCCTGAATTAAATGCTGAAAGAGAAAGTTTAAACATATCAGAACAAGATTTAAAAATTTCAAAGGGTTCTTATTTACCAACGGTAACTTTGAGTGGAAGTAAAAGCCAAGAAGAAACTGATAAATTAACTAATCGAGATGGTACAAATGCTACTATCACCAATGTAGATCCAACGACTAAATCGATAACAGTTACACAAACTTTGATAGATTTTGGAAGAGGAGCTGAATTAGCGAAAAGTAAAATTGGAATAAATCTAGCAAAAACGAAATTGTTAAAAAAAGAGCAAGAAATTATTTATAAATCAATCGAAGCATATACTGGATTGGTTAGTGCTAATGAAAAACTAAAAATTAATGAGTCTAATGTAAATTTGCTAGATAGACAGGTTGAAACAGACAGAATAAGACTTGAAAGAGGAAATATTTCTCTTTCAGATGTTGCCCAGTCAGAGTCATCATTAGCGGGAGCTCAAGCGAAATTAATTCAAGCAGAAAATGACTTCTTAACTAGCAAGCTAAATTATGAAAATGTTATTGGAGCTTTAAATGATCCCAATTTATTAGATAAGTCATCTATAATTGAAGTGAGGTTACCACTTGAATTAAATTCAGCAATTGAATTATCAAAAAAAAATAATCCTGATTTGATAATAACCAAATTGGAATATGAACAATCAAAAAAAGATACAACTAGTGCTAAATCTGATTTAGCACCATCAGCAACTTTATCATTTGATAGATCACAAACTGATGATTTAAGCTCTACTTATGATGAACGAGAAAAAGAAACACTTACAGCTACAATTACTTGGCCATTTTACTCAGGTGGAAAAAATGTAGCATCATTAAAAAAAAATAAAAGTATCGAATTACAGAAAAATTTACTTCTTGATAATATGATAAAAAAAAATCAAACTGAAGTCGCAAGCGCTTGGTCAAATTATCAATCCAATAAAAGCTTATTAGACTCAGTTCGCGCCCAAGTGAATGCTGCTGAAATTGCAAACGAAGGAATTGTTGCAGAATATAATAGTGGATCTGATAGAACTACCCTAGAAGTCATTCAATCCAATTCTTTATTGTTAAATGCTCAAATTTCATTAGCTGATTCTGAAAGAAACTACGTTCTCTCACAATTTAATCTTCTTAAGTCAGTAGGGTTACTCACTAGTGATTATCTAAAAATCAAATAATTATTACCTTTTTTAACCTAAAATAAATAAATCTTGCCAATGAGAACAAAATGTGTACATTTATTTTTATGATTCGAGTGTTAAAAAAATTAAAAAATGAGGCTAAAAATGACAAAAAGTAACTTAAAAGTAGTTAAATCTACTAAAGATCAAGAAATGGACATCAAAGAGAAAAATAAAGCATTAGATGCAGCTATCAATCAAATAACTGATAATTTTGGAAAAGGTTCAGTTATGAAGCTAGGTGAGAAGAGAGCAATGGATATCGAGTCGATATCTACAGGATCTTTAAGCTTAGATTTAGCTTTAGGAATAGGTGGTTTACCTAAAGGAAGAATTATTGAGGTGTATGGACCAGAGTCATCTGGAAAAACAACATTAGCATTACAAGTTGTTGCTGAAGCTCAAAAGGCTGGTGGAATTTGTGCCTTCGTTGATGCTGAACATGCTTTAGATCCAGTTTATGCAAAAAAATTAGGAGTGAACACAGAAGAGCTTTTAATCTCTCAACCAGACGCTGGTGAACAAGCTCTAGAAATAGCAGATACACTAGTAAAATCAGGGTCTATTTCAGTTATCGTAATTGACTCAGTTGCTGCATTAACTCCAAAAGCTGAAATTGAAGGTGAAATGGGTGATCACCATGTTGGTCTTCAATCAAGATTAATGAGTCAGGCATTAAGAAAATTAACTGGTTCAATTTCAAATACAAATACAATGATGATTTTCATTAACCAAATTAGAATGAAAATTGGAGTTATGTTTGGAAGTCCTGAAACAACATCAGGTGGAAATGCACTTAAGTTTTATTCATCTGTAAGAATGGACATTAGAAGAATTGGTGCCATCAAAGATAAAGATGAAATTATTGGTAACTCTACAAGAGTGAAAGTAGTTAAGAATAAAGTTGCTCCACCATTTAAAGTTGTTGAATTTGACTTGATGTATGGAAAAGGAATTAGCAAAATGGGTGAGTTAGTAGACCTAGGAGCTAAAGCCGACATTATTGAAAAATCAGGAGCATGGTATGCTTATAAAGGAGAGAAAATAGGACAAGGTAGAGAAAATGCTAAAGTTTATTTAGCTCAAAACCCACAAGTTGCTGCAGAAATAGAAATGGCAATAAGGGAAAAAGCAGGTGTGATTTCTAAAAAAATTGAAGGAAATCCTTTAAGTCCTGAAAAAATTGAAAAAGAGAAGAAAGTAGCTGAAAAAGAAGAAGCAGATAAAGAAGCTACTCCTCCTAAAAAGAACTAGAATTAAAGGTCATCTTTAAATTATAAAGGCGCTTATTTTAAGCGCCTTTACCCCCTTAGCACCACCTAGACATAGAACGAAAAAGCTGTATTTTAAAAATATGGCTCAAAAATCATTAAATCAGATAAGAGAAACATTCTTAAAATACTTTGAGAAAAATGACCATAAGATCGTAGAGTCTAGTAATTTAGTGCCAAACAATGACCCAACACTAATGTTTGCGAATTCTGGAATGGTTCAGTTTAAAAATGTATTTACTGGACTAGAAAAAAGAGATTATCAAAAAGCAACAACTTCACAAAAATGTGTAAGAGCTGGTGGAAAACACAATGATTTAGAAAATGTTGGATATACACCACGACACCATACTTTTTTTGAGATGTTAGGAAATTTTTCTTTTGGTGATTATTTTAAGGAAAAAGCAATTCATTATGCTTGGGATTTGATTACAAAAGATTTTGGTATAGATAAAAATAGACTTTATGTGACAGTTTTTCATGAAGATGATGAAGCATTTAATTTTTGGAAGAAAATAGCTGGTCTAAGTGACGATAGAATAATAAGAATTTCAACATCAGATAACTTTTGGTCTATGGGTGAAACAGGGCCCTGCGGCCCATGTTCAGAAATCTTTTATGATCATGGAGATCATTTAAAGGGTGGTTTACCTGGAAGTAAAGATGAAGATGGGGATAGATTTATTGAAATTTGGAACCTTGTTTTCATGCAATATGAACAAGTAACCAAAGATGAAAGAATTAATCTTCCAAAACCTTCAGTAGATACTGGAATGGGCCTAGAAAGAATAGCAGCTTTACTTCAAGGTACACATGACAATTATGAAACAGATCATTTCAAAAAATTAATTCAATCAACATCAGATATTGTTAAAAAAAAACCAGATGAAAAAAATCTTTCAAGTTTTAGAGTTATTGCAGATCATTTAAGAGCAAGTTCTTTTTTGATTGCTGAAGGAGTTTTGCCGTCAAATGAAGGACGAGGATATGTTCTTAGAAGAATCATGAGAAGAGGCATGAGACACTCTCATTTACTTGGATCAAAAGAGCCTGTTTTTTATAATTTGTTTGAAACACTTAAAAATGAAATGTCAGGTAATTATCCAGAATTAAAAAGAGCTGAATCTTTAATTAAAGAAACATTAAAAATGGAAGAGGAGAAATTTTTAGTTTTATTAGATCGAGGAATTAAAATTTTAAATGATGAAATATCAAAAATAGACAAAGTACTTCCAGGAGATGTGGCTTTCAAATTATATGATACTTATGGTTTCCCATTAGATCTTACTGAGGATATTTTAAGAAATAAATCTCTATCAATTGATACTAAAAAATTTCAATCTTTGATGAAAGAAAGTAGAGAGCTAGCAAAGAAAAACTGGAAAGGTTCTGGAGATTCTGCAGTTGAAGATATTTGGTTTGGTATAAGAGATAGATTGGGTGCTACAGAATTTTTAGGCTATGAAACAAATCAAGCTGAGGGGGTCATCATATCTTTACTTAAAGACAATAAAGAAATCAAAGAATTGAAATCGAATGATGAAGGCATGATTATAACAAATCAAACTCCTTTTTATGGAGAGTCAGGTGGTCAAGTTGGTGATAATGGAGAAATTATTTCTGGAGATTTTAAGTTTGAAGTCACTGATGTTCAGAAAAAATTAGGAGATCTTTTTGTTCATTACGGAAAAGTAATTAGTGGTTCAATCAAGTTGAATGAAAATGTCGAACTGAAAATAAATGAAAAAAGAAGAAATGATACAAGAGCGTATCACTCAGCTACTCATTTATTACATGAATCATTAAGAAGAGTTTTGGGAACACATGTTACCCAAAAAGGTTCATTGGTAGAACCTAGTAGATTAAGATTTGACTTTAGTCACATGAAACCTATTTCGAATGAGGAAGTTGAAAAAATAGAGAGCTTTGTTAATTCAATGGTTGCAAAAAAAACAGACGTAAGAACTAGATTAATGACACCGGATGAGGCTGTTGAAGATGGTGCATTAGCATTATTTGGTGAAAAATATGGCGAAGAAGTTAGAGTTCTTTCAATGGGTGATGATAATGGAAAGTATTTTTCTACAGAATTATGTGGGGGAACCCATGTTAAAAATACTGGAGATATAGGTAAATTTAAAATAGTAAGCCAATCCTCGATTGCAGCAGGTGTAAGAAGAATAGAGGCTTTAAGAGATAAACAATTAGATGATTTTTTAAAAAATAAAGAAAAATTATCAAATCTATCTTTAGAAAAAAATGATGAAGTTATTAAAGATTTATCTAAACAGATAATTGATTTAGGAGGTAAACCATCTTTAGATCAATCTGATCAAAAATTATTAATTAAAAATTTAACTAAACAGCTCGATACTTTATTAGTAAAATCAATTCTTAATGATAAAACAAAAAATAAGATTAATGATGAAGAAATAAAAGGAGTAAAAATAAGATTTCAAAGCGTTGAGGATCTTCCACCAAAAGAATTAAGAAAATTAGTTGACGATGGTAAAAAAGAGTTAGGTGAAGGTATAGTTATTGTTTTTGCTAGCAAAGATGACAAAGTAGGAGTTGCTGTTGGTATAACGAGTAAATTAATTGAAAAATATGATGCAGTAAAGTTTGTAAAAATAAGCTCTGAAATTATTGGTGGTCAAGGTGGTGGCGGTAGAAAAGACTTTGCTCAAGCTGGTGGTCAAGATCAGAGTAAAATTAATGAGGCTTTTAAAAAAATTAAGTCTTTAATTTAATTTTTTTTTTAGATTTTTATCAATTACATCTAAAAATTGATTTGTAGTTAGATATTTACTTGAAGGTCCAATTAATATTGCAAGATCTTTAGTCATAAACCCTGACTCAACACATTCAATACAGACTTGTTCAATTATATTAGCAAATTTAATAAGCTCTTCATTTCCATCTAATTTACCTCTATGAGCCAACCCCCTTGTCCATGCAAATATTGATGCTATAGGATTTGTAGAAGTTTCCTTACCTTCTTGATGCATTCTATAGTGTCTGGTAACAGTCCCATGAGCGGCTTCCGCTTCCATTATCTTTCCATCAGGAGTTAATAATGTACTGGTCATTAAACCTAATGAGCCGTAACCTTGTGCCATTGTATCAGACTGAACATCACCATCATAATTTTTACATGCCCAAATATATTTTCCACTCCATTTCATTGCGCATGCAACCATGTCATCAATTAATCTGTGTTCATAAGTAATTTTAGCATCCTCAAATTTATTCTTAAATTCATTATTAAACACTTCTTCAAAAATATCTTTAAATCTACCATCATATTTTTTTAGAATTGTATTTTTAGTAGATAGATAGACTGGCCACTTTTTAATTAGCCCATAACTAAAACAAGATCTTGCAAAATCTTCAATTGATTTGTCAAGGTTATACATTGAAAGAGCTATGCCTGGGCCAGTAAAATTAAAAACTTCATATTTAATCTCATCTTTTCCATCTTCAGAGGTCCATTTCACCTCCATTTTTCCTTTACCAGGAACTTTAAAATCTGTCGCTCTATATTGATCACCAAAAGCATGCCTTCCAATTACAACAGGATCAGACCAAGAAGGAACAAGTTTTGGAATATTTTTACAAATAATTGGTTCTCTAAATACTGTTCCACCAATAATATTTCTTATAGTTCCATTAGGAGATCTCCACATTTTTTTTAAATTGAACTCTTCAACACGAGCCTCATCAGGAGTAATAGTTGCACATTTGATACCTACACCAATTTTTTTTATGGCATTAGCTGAATCAATTGTAATTTGATCATCTGTATTATCTCTACTTTTCATACCTAAGTCATAGTATTCGATACCAATATCCAGATATGGAAGGATCAATTTATTTTTTATAAATTCCCAGATTATTCTGGTCATTTCATCGCCATCTAACTCTACAATCGGGTTTTTTACGGTAATTTTGCTCACTTATATTTTATCTTATTAATTGAATTTCGCGATTTTATATACATATTAATGAAAAATTATCAAATAGAAGAATATGTTTAGTAAAATATTTCCGAAAATTCACGCAGAGGGATACAAGTTTTTAGTGATAGCAGCAATTATTACTATTGTGCTTTATAGTTTAAGTGATTTTTTAGGCTTAATAGGTTTTGTTTTAACTATATGGGTTTACTATTTCTTTCGTGATCCTGAGAGAGTTATCATAGAAGATAATAATTATCTTGTAAGTCCAGCGGATGGGGAGGTTATTAAAGTTGAAGAAGTTGATGGCCCAAAAGAACTTGGACTAGAAAATAAAAGATTTAAAAAAATAAGTGTATTTATGAATATTTTTGATTGTCACGTCAATAGAACTCCTTGTGCTGGCAAGATAGAAGAAATTTTATACAAACCAGGAAAATTTTTTAATGCCTCACTCGATAAAGCAAGTGAAGATAATGAGAGAAATTATTTTAAAATTAAAGATCCTCACAACAATGATGTTGTTGTAGTTCAAATAGCTGGCCTTGTTGCTCGAAGAATTGTTTGTGAGTCTAATAAAGATCAAGAGCTACTTCAGGGAGATAGAATAGGAATGATTAGATTTGGAAGTCGAGCAGATATATATTATGAAAATTATGAACCACTAGTAAAAGTTGGTCAAAAAGCGATTTCAGGAGAAACATTATTAGCTAAAAGATAAAATGGAACAAAAAAAAAATAATTTTAAAATTGTTTCCGATAAAAAAGCAAGAATAATTTTGCCAAATGCAATTACTTTAATTGGAGTTTGTATTGGTTTAACTTCAATTAAGTTTGCTATAGATGGTAAATTTGCAATTGCTATTATTGCAATTTTATTTGCAGGTCTAATGGATGCATTAGATGGTCGAATAGCAAGGTTAATAAAAGGAACGTCTAAAATGGGGAAAGAATTAGACTCTTTAGGAGATGTGATAAGTTTTGGTGTTGCACCAGCGCTTATCATGTATTTTTGGAATTTACAGTATCTAGATAAACTAGGATGGTTTGTTTGTTTAACATATGTAGTTTGCGTTGCATTGAGACTTGCAAGATTCAATATTAATTCTGAAGATGAGCCCTCATGGAAAGATAATTTTTTTGAGGGAATGCCCTCACCAGCAGGAGGAATAATAGTTCTAATGCCATTGATCTTCAGTTTTAGTGGATTTGGTGAATATATTTTTAAAATTAATTATGATCTAGTAGTTCCAATATTTTTTATTTTTGTATCAATATTATTGATAAGTACCATACCAACATATTCTTTTAAAAAAATAGTAATACAAAGATCAATGACAAAATTTCTATTATTTGGAATTGTCTTATTTTTTGGTGCATTATTAGTTTACACTTTTAAAATTTTAGCTATCACTTCTTTGATATATCTTTGTTTAATTCCAATTAGTTTTCTTCATTTTAAAAAAATTAAAAAAGAAAAAAATATTACTGCGGACAATGATGAAGGACTTGAAGATATATTATAAATGAAAAAAAACGTAATTGTTTCATTAGCAGACGCTAACTATTTTCCATTATTAGAAGAATTAGTTAATTCTATTAAAAGATTTAAAGAAAGCAATAATATTGCAATCTGTATTTTAGATGCTGGTTTAACTCAAGAACAAAAAGAAAAATTATTAAAAAAAGTAGATGAAATAAAATCTGCTGAGTGGGATATTGATGTTCCAGGATATAAAGTTAAAGGAAAAGAATGGTTAAAGAGTCAAGTATCTAGAGCATTTCTACCAAAATATTTTCCTAATTATGAAAAATATTTATGGATAGATTGTGATGCTTGGGTAAATGACTGGGGTTGTATAGATTTGTATTTAAAAGCCTGTGATAACGGAAAACTAGGTATTACCCAAACTATTGGTCCTGGCTACAAGATAACTTCAAAAGTTAATTGGCTATTTGGAAAACTTGCAATCATAAAATCTCAAAATTTTAAACATGCTGTAAAGTCAAGAATTGGTTATGATAAAGCCAGAAAATTAGCCTTTGCACCTCACATTAATATAGGAGTTTTCTCGTTAGAAAAAAATTCTAAGGGTTGGAATATTTGGCAGGATAATCTATCAAAAACACTAAAAGCAGGTAATATTTTTGGATCAGAAGGATTAGCAATCAATATGTCAGTTTACATAGATGGTTTAGAGACAGAATTTTTACCTTTAAATTGCAATTGGATTACTAGTAATTTACTTCCAAAATATGATGAGGAAAAACAAATATTTGTTGAACCATACTTGCCACATTACAAAATAGGAATAATGCATCTTGCTGCAGGAATTTGGAAAGATGGCAAAGACATGAGAACTGATAAGAATATAAGAATTGAAATTAAAACTCTTAAAGATAATAAAATTTTAAAAAGTCTAAGATATAATATTTAATTGAAAAAAAACAAAATCTCAAAAAATTGGGTCAATAAACAAAGACGAGATATTTATGTTCGTCAATCAAAAGTAGATGGTTACAGGGCAAGATCAGTTTATAAATTAATAGAGATTGACGAAAAATTTAAAATTTTTAAAGGTGGGATGTCAGTTATAGACATAGGTGCTGCTCCAGGTAGTTGGTCTCAATATGTCTCAAAAAATGTTAAAAGTGGTAAAATAATCTCAGTAGATATTAAAGAAATACAACAAATACCTAACGTAATACAAATTAAAGGAGATTTTACTGAAACTAATATTCAAGACCAGATTAAAAGTTTTTTAAAAAAAGGCTCTGATGTTGTCATGTCAGATATGGCAATCAACACTACAGGAATTAAAAATATTGATGCAATTCAAACAGGAGAGCTTTGTAAAGAGGCAATGGTTTTCTCAAGTGATGTTTTATCTAAAAAAGGTTATTTTATTTCAAAAATATTCATGGGCAGTACTTTCAATGAAATTGTCGCACTAGGAAAAAAATTATTTAAAGAAGTAAAGGTTTTTAAACCTAAATCAAGTCGTAAAGATTCTAAAGAAAGTTTTATAATTTGTAAAAATCTTAGATAGAGACTTTCAATTTAAAAGGAATCATATATAAATGATCATGGTTCCTATAAAAGAAGCACTTACCTTTGATGATGTTACGTTAGCACCAAAATATTCAGAAATATTACCATCAGAAGTTGATACTAGTATAAAATTAACAGAAACATTAAAACTTAAAATTCCACTTTTGTCATCCGCTATGGATACTGTTACCGAAAGTAATATGGCAATAGCAATTGCTAAAGCGGGAGGCATGGGAGTAATTCATAGAAACTTAGAGATAAAAAAGCAAATTTTGGAAATTAAAAAAGTAAAAAGTAAAAAATTGTTAGTAGGTGCAGCTGTTGGTGCAGGACCAAATGAATTTAATAGGGCTAAAGAAATTTTAAAAGAAAATATAGACATGATTGTTGTGGATACAGCCCATGGTCATACTAAGAAAGTTTCTGAAATAATTAAATTTATTAAAAAAATAAAAAATAGAAAAACAGCATTATGTGCTGGTAATATAGCAACACCTACTGCTGCTAAGTTTTTGTTAAAATTGGGGGTTGATATTATAAAAGTTGGAATTGGACCAGGTTCAATTTGTACAACAAGATTAGTTGCTGGTATTGGGGTACCACAATTAAGTGCAATTCTTAATGTAAGAAATGGAATTAAAAATAAAAAGGTAAAAATTATCTCTGATGGAGGTATAAAATATTCTGGTGATTTGGCAAAAGCTTTTGCAGCAGGAGCTGATGCTGTAATGATTGGTTCACTCTTTGCTGGAACAGATGAAACTCCAGGAAAACTAATAAAAAGAAATGGTAAATTATTTAAAAGCTTTAGGGGCATGGGTTCTGTTGGTGCTATGAACAAAGGGTCAGCTGATAGATATTTCCAAACTAAACAAAAAGACTCATCAAAATATGTACCAGAGGGTGTAGAAGGGTTAGCGAAATACAAAGGTAGAGTGGAGAGAATAATATATAAATTAGTTGGTGGATTAAGATCTTCTATGGGTTATCTTGGTTCTAAACAAATAAAATATTTAAGAAATAAACCACAATTTGTAAAAATTACAAAGGCAGGATTTTATGAAAGTATGGTCCATAATGTTGATGTAATTAAAAATGATGAAAAATACTAATGAATAAAATTTTTGGATTTATATTACTTTCCTATTTTGTGATAAATATATTTAATTTTTCTATTGGAAATGAAAAGTTTTTCAATGAAGGTGTAAAATTATATAAAAATAAAAAATATGATGATGCACGTTTTATGTTTGAGAGAAGTATTGTATTTAACCCAAAAGACTCAAATTCCTACCTATATTTAGCTAAAATATACAATATTGAAGATGATCAAAATAAAGAGGAAAAAAATTTAGAAGCAACTTTGTTAATTGAACCAAACAACGAGGAAGCAATATTAATGTCAATGAAAATAGCTTTGAAAAAATCTAATTATTCTAAGGTAAAAGATTTATCTAATACTTTTACAAAAGTTTGTAAAAATTTATGTAAAGAAAATCAAAATATTCTTGAGACGCTCTCAAATATTGAGCCAAAAAATAATGAGTCTTGATAAAAGTTTAAAAAAAATCTTAATTATAGATTTTGGCTCACAGTTTACCCAGTTAATTGCAAGAAGAATTAGAGAGTTAGGGGTTTTTTCTGAAATAGTAAGTCATAAAAAAATTAAAAATAAAGATATTGGAAAATCAGTAAAGGGAATAATTTTGTCTGGAGGTCCTTTAAACGTTTATGATTTAAAGAAATACTCATTTGATAAAAGAATTTTAAAAAAAAATTTACCAATTCTTGGTATTTGTTTTGGCCATCAAATTCTTTCAAAATTAAATGGTGGAAGAGTAAAACAATCAAAACATAGAGAATTCGGTCTAGCAAATATCCATAAGAAAAAAAATAGCCCCTTAATTAAAAATTTTTTCAAAACAAAAAATTTTGTAAAAGTTTGGATGAGTCACGCAGATCAAGTTTCAAAGTTACCAAAAAATTTTAGTGTAGTGGCATCTAGTCAAAATTCAAAGTTCGCTGTTGTTGAGGACAATTCAAAGAAATTTTTTGGGGTTCAATTTCATCCAGAAGTTACTCATACAGAAAATGGAAAAAAAATTTTTAGTAATTTTATCTTTTCAATATGTAAGATTAAAAAAAACTGGTCATCAAAAGCGCAAAAAACAAGATTAATTGATGAAGTAAGAAGTCAAGTCGGACAAAATAAAGTTATCTGTGCTCTCTCAGGAGGTGTCGATAGTAGCGTTGTAGCTCAATTGTTAAATAAAGCAATTGGAAAGAATTTATATTGTATTTTTGTAAATACAGGGCTTCTAAGAAAGAATGAGGAAAAACAAGTTGTAGCAACTTTTAAAAAAAGATTAAAAATTAATTTAATTTACGTAAACGCAGAAAAAGAATTCATTACAAAACTGACTAATGTTTCTGATCCTGAAAAAAAGAGAAAAATAATCGGAAATTTATTCATTAAAATTTTTGAACGTTATGCAAAAAAAATAAAAAATGTAAAATTTTTAGCACAAGGAACTCTTTATCCAGATTTAATAGAGAGCAAATCTGTAACTGGCAGTCAAACTTCAAAAATAAAATCTCATCACAACGTAGGTGGACTACCCAAAAAAATGAGATTGAAATTAGTTGAACCATTGAAATTTTTATTTAAAGATGAAGTAAGAAAATTAGGTTTGGAGCTAAATTTAAGTAAAGAAATTATTTCTCGACACCCTTTTCCAGGACCAGGTTTAGCAATAAGAATGCCTGGCATCATTACTAAAGAAAAAATTAATATTTTAAAAGAAGCTGATCATTATTTTATTCAAGCCTTGAGAGAACATGGTCTCTACAATAAAATTTGGCAAGCTTATGCTGCATTACTTCCTGTAAAAACTGTAGGTGTAATGGGTGATAATCGAACCTATGAATATCTATGTTTATTAAGAGCTATTACTTCTGAAGATGGTATGACTGCAGATTTTTATGAATTTAAAAAACCATTTATTCAAGAAATTTCAAATAAAATTGTTAATAGTATTAGAGGAATTAATAGAGTAGTTTATGATATAACTTCAAAACCTCCTAGCACTATTGAGTTAGAGTAAATGAATATAAAAGTAAAAAAAATACTTAGTAAAAAAAATAAATCAAAAATTGTTTGTCTTACAGCCTATTCAAAAAATATTGCTAAAATCTTAGATAGACATTGTGATATTATACTTGTTGGAGACTCTTTAGGTTCAGTACTTTATAATTATAAATCCACTAAAGAAGTAACTTTGCAGACAATGATAAATCATTCGAAAAGTGTAAGACTAGGAGTTGAAAAATCTTTAATGGTATTTGATATGCCTTACAATACCTATCGAAATCCAAAAGAAGCTTTAAAAAATGCAAAATTTGTTATGAGAGAGACTAAATGTGATGCAGTTAAACTAGAAGGTGGTAAAAAAATAATTCCTATTGTTAAACAATTAATTAAAAACAAAATACCAGTTATGGGTCATGTCGGTATTTTACCTCAAACTGATAAAAAATTTAGGTTTAAAGGAAAGAAACAAAAAGAAAGTGAGAAAATTTTAAATGATACCAAACTTTTGGAAAATGCCGGAGTTTTTTCAATTGTTTTAGAATGTGTAGAAATAAAATTATCAAAGAAAATAACAGAGCATATAAAGGTACCAACAATTGGCATTGGTTCATCTGTAAATTGTGATGGACAAGTATTGGTGATAGATGATTTGATTGGCTTGAGTCAAAGTAAATTTAAATTTGTTAAGAGGTACATAGACTTGACTAAAATTATTGAAGGTGCAGTAAAAAGATATAAATCAGAGGTTTTAAAAAAACAATTTCCAAAAGCCAAACATTCTTTCAAAAATTAAATAAATTACCCCATTGTAAAAGGATCAGACATTGGTTTGTCAGAGGAATTGTACCATGTTGTCTTAATTCTAGTATATTCTTTAATCGACTCTATTCCCGCCTCTTTTCCATAACCACTATCTTTTAATCCTCCAAAAGGAGCCATTGGAGAGATTAATCTGTAAGTATTTATAAAAACTATTCCAGCACGAATTGCTTTAGATACCCTTAAGCCACGCGCAAAGTTAGAAGTGTAAACTCCTGAAGAAAGTCCGTATTTATTATCATTCATTTTGTTTATTACCTCATCTTCTTCATTAAATTTCATAACTGAAAGTATTGGACCAAATAATTCATTTTCTGCAGCGGGAAGGTTGTGATTTTTACATTCTATAATTGTTGCAGGAAAGTAGTAACCTTTATTTGAAACTGAAGATCTTTTTCCACCACATCTAATTTTTCCACCTTGTTCAACAGTTGCTTTAATATTTTTTTCTATATTCTCTAATTGTTTAAAACTATTTAATGGCCCCATTTGTGTATCTTTTTCCATTGGGCCTCCAAGTTTTATGTTTTCAGCTTTAGAAATTAATTTTTTTAGAAATTCATCATAAATATTAGATTGCAAATAAAGTCTAGACCCAGCAATGCAACTCTGACCACTTGCCCCAAATATTCCTGCAGTTATTCCATTCAAAGCATTTTCCTGATCAGCATCATCAAATACTACAACAGGACTTTTGCCACCAAGCTCCAAACTTACTTGAGATAAATTTTCGGCAGAATTTTTAATAATATGTTTTGCAGTTTCTGGCCCACCTGTGAATGCTATTCTTTCTACTAGGTTATGTGTAGTTAAGGCTTTACCACAAGGCTCACCTAAACCAGTAATTATATTGATTACTCCTTTTGGTAATCCAGCTTTATCAATTAATTTTGCAAATTCTAGAAGAGTTACTGGAGCAAGTTCAGATGCTTTAATTACAACTGTGTTTCCCATTGCAAGAGCTGGTGCAAGCTTAACAGCTGTTAATAGCATTTGAGAGTTCCAAGGAATGATTGCAGCTACTACACCTATAGGTATTCTTGTTGTTGTAACTTGCATATCCGGTTTATCTATTGGAACAACAGTTCCCTCTACTTTGTCAGCTAATCCTGCAAAGTAATCATAGTATTCTGCAATATAATTAGCTTGAGTTTTAGTTTCTCTATAAAGCTTACCAGTATCAAATGTTTCTATTTTTCCAAGGTGCTCTGCATTTGTTCTTAGTTGATCAGCAATTAATTTTAAATATTTTGCTCTTTCTCTTGGATGAAGCTTAGACCAATTATTTTCAAAAGCATTTTGAGCTGATTGAACAGCTTTATTAACATCTTTTTCATTTGCCTCAGGAACAGTTGCCCAAACTTCATTATTTTCAGGATTCAATGTTTCGATTTTTTTTCCAGAGGATGAATCTACCCATTCACCATTAATGTACATTTTAAAATCTTGAATTTTTGACATTTAATTACTAATAAAATTTTTAATTTTTATATTAACATCATCTACACACTCTATACTACAAAGATGTTTTCCATTTTTAATTTCAATATAAGTAGAATTAACAAGGTCTTTTACTAATTCTTTAGACATTGCAGGAGTAGAGCCAACATCATCAGAACCAGTCATTACTAAAGTTTTTCTATTTATCTTTTTTATAGCTTCAAAATCATCATAATGATTAGCAAATAATTCATAAGCTTTGAGAAAGTTTTTGTGATCTTTCGGTTCTTTGTTTAAGATTTTGATAAACAAATCATAAGTTTTTGGATTATCTTCAAGGTATTTGTCACTAAACCATCTTTTTAAAGCTTGTTTGGATATTGGCTTATTTAATTTTGCTTGATTATATCTATCTAATACAAGTGATCTTTCCTCACTTGATCTTTTATAAGTAGTTCCGATTAATATAAGTTTTTCCACTTTTTTTTGAAAATGAGATGAAAAATCCAATGCAATCAAAGAGCCCAAAGAAAAACCTATAAGGTTTATTTTATCAATTTTTAAATAATCTAAAATTTCTAAAAGTTGATTTGAGAAATCACTAAGGCTTAGTTTGTCTTTATCACATGGTGTTTTTCCATGTCCTAATAAATCATAAGTTAAAGTTGAGTATTCACTAAAGTAATTTACCTGTTGATCCCACATTTGATGATCAAGACCAACACCGTGGATAAACACTATTGGAATAGAATTTTTTTTATTAAATGAATAATAATTTTGATTTGTATCAAAATTTTGGGACATTAGGTTATTTGGGATCTAATCCCATTTCTTTCATATCTTGATAACGATCTCCAGTTCTAGCATGAGCTCTCCCACTTGAAGCACCACCGATAGCAATCACTATTTCATCATTAAAAGGAGCATCATGAATAGTAAATTCGTGAGTTAAATAATAAGGTCTTAAACCAGAATCTGTTTTATGCATCATGGGTATAGATATTTTAGAACCTGCCGGTCCTCTTGTATTTGTAAAACTTAAATATGAAGTACCACCAACAGCATCTCTAAATTTATTTCCAAATCTTAAAGTATGAATAAAGGCTGATGCATGTTCTATTTCACCATTTAATCCTACAGTACCAGCTTTCCCATAAGCTAAAATTTTTTCAGGTGATCCAATTTCTTTGATCAATTCTGGTACTAATATATCTCCAAGTTTTGGTGCTAAATCTAAAATGATTGGTTTTAAATCTTCAACAAAACCTTGTCCAGCCCAAGGGTTTTTAAAAACAGCTGCCACTGAAACTAGCAAAACGGGCTCTTTAGCTTCTTTGCCACCCTCAATAAATGTTTTGTCTACAAATTTTGCAAACTTCCTTAATTCGAGTTTCACTAACTGGCTTTCTCTATATCATCGTTATCAAAATTAATCTTAGGTATAACTTCATCATTAAACAGTTTTATACTTCTCATACAAGCTTGATGATCTATCCCTGGAAAGTTAGACCAAACTTGTAAATTTTGTAAATTAAGTTCTGATTTAAGTTCATTAATTTTGTTTACTACATATTCAGGTGTGCCAAATAATAAATTTCTTTTATGTAAAAAATCATAATTTAAAAGATCTAATTTATGTTTTGTCTCTGGTAATTCTTCACCTGGATCCATGTGATTTCCTAATCCTCTCCAATGACAAACCCATCTCATATAATTTATGATATGTTCACCAGCTAATTTTTCAGCCTCCTCCATAGTTTCTGCAACAAACATATCTCTTACAAGAGAAATACCCTCTCCTAATGGCACATCTCTATTCTCTGCTTTTGATTTTGCATCTCTATATATTTCAAACCTTTTCTTTAAAGCCTTGACTGTTGGTATCCACATTATAGTATTTAATCCATTTTGAGCTGCCCATTCAATTGATCTTGCACCATCTACCACCTGCCAAATTGGAGGATGAGGTGCTTGTTTTGGTTTTGGAACAATACTTATCTTTTTAATTTCATTTGTTTTTGTATCTAAAAACTTTTCACTTGGTGGACTCATATCGTGCTGCCAAACAAAATTTGGTGACGGATAAGTATAAAATTCACCCTTGTGACTGAAAAATTCTTCAGTCCAAGCTTTTTTCATTATAGTTAATGTTTCATCAAACAGTCTAAAGTTTTTAGCCTGATCTTTAAGGTCAGCCTCTTTATTCATATTTATAGCTTCTCTTCCATAGATGCCTCTGCCAATTCCAACCTCGACTCTTCCATTTGATAACTGATCTAATAAAGCGATGTCTTCTGCTAATCTTATCGGGTTATGGAAAGTGATAACATTACAAGCTTGACCTATTCTTATTTGTTTAGTTCTTGCAGCAGCATCAACACCCATCATTAAGGGATTAGTACATGACTCCATTCCCTCATGATTAAAGTGGTGTTCAGTGTACCAAATAGAGTTCCAATTATTTTCATCACAGTAAGTTGTGATCTCTTTAGTTTCATCTAATAATTGTTGATAGGGTTTGTGATCCCAGTTTGTGGTATTGCAAAAATAACCAAATTTCATTTTAACCTCCTTAAATAATTAAATCTAAGACGATTGATCCCACTTTCGTATTTTGTAAATATCGACGAGTTATGTATCGCTCAGACAGGACTGTAATTTAACTAGACTATTTAATCAATATATATTTAATCAAGCTTTAAATGAAATTAACTAAGATAGAACCAAAATATCTAAAAAAGCATAATCCGAGGGTAGGGTTAATTACATTGGCTAGTGATTTTAGAATCGAAAAAGATTTTAATAATGTAATTTATGGTAAGGATATAGATTTATATTGTAACAGAATTAAATGTTACAACCCTTTAACTAATGAAACATTAAAAAAAATGGCAGAAGATATTCCAAAAGTTACTGAGGATATTTTGCCAGATCAAAATCTGGATTGTGTTGCTTACGGCTGTACATCAGGAACAATTGCTGCAGGGTATCAATCAATTCATGAGAAAGTTAATTTAGCAAAACCAAACACTAAAGTTACAACACCAATAACATCAGCAATAAATGCACTGAAAAGTTTAAAAATAAAAAGATTGTCAATTTTTACTCCATATACAGATGAGATTAATCAATCAGTAATTAGTTATTTTAAAAAAGAAAATATAGAAATTGATGAACTTTCTTATTTTGACATAGCATCAGATTTAGATATTGGTAAAGTTGATCCACAACATGTATTTGATACTCTTACAAAAATAGATTTATCTAAAAGTGATGCTTTGTTTGTTTCCTGCACTGCGTTACCAATACTCTCGGTAATTAGTGAATTAGAAAAAAAGATAAACAAGGTTGTTCTATCAAGTAACCAAACTTTAATTTGGGACACTCTTAAGGAAATAAATTATAATAATAAAGTTGAAGGTTATGGCGAATTATTTAATAATTAAATCATGAATTTTACTAATGAAGAATACAAATCAAGATTAAAAAAAGTTCAGGCTTCAATGCAAAAAAAAGGTATTGAACTTTTAATTTCACAAGATCCTTCTAATATGAATTATTTAACTGGTTATGATGCGTGGTCATTTTATTACGCCCAATGTGTAATAGTTCATGCAAATGCAGATGAACCAATTTGTTTTGTTAGAAATCAAGATGCAGGAGGTGCCTATATTAAAACTTATCTAAGGGATGAAAATATAATTAAGTATCATGAAAAATATATTCATACGTGGCCCCTTCATCCTTATGATGCACTTGTAGATCTAATTAAGGAAAGAAAGTGGGATAAACTTTCCATAGGATTAGAAATGGATAGCCATTATTTCACAGCTTATTGTTATGAAAAAATCAAACAAGGTTTACCTAATGCTAAAGTTTTAGATTGTGAAAGATTAGTCAATTGGGTGCGAGTTGTTAAATCAGATGCTGAAATAAAGTTTATGAAAGCAGCAGCCAAAATTACCGAATTAGGAATGAGAAAAGCTTTTGATGCTATTAGTCCTGGAGTAAGACAGTGCGATGCAGTTTCAGAAATTTATACTACACTAATAAAAGGAACACCTGAATTTGGAGGCGATTATTCATCTATAGTCCCAATGATACCAACAGGAAAAGGTACATCGGCATCACACTTAACTTGGTCAGAAGATAAATTTGTAGAAGGGGAAGCAACAATTATTGAATTATCTGGAGTAAACAAAAAATATCATTGTCCGATGGCTCGAACTGTTTTACTTGGCAAACCAGATCAAAAAAAAGTTGATACTATGAAAAAAACTATTGAAGCTCTTCAAGCTGGTATTGATTTAGTCAAAGCAGGCAACACTGCAGATGATGTTGCCCAAGCTTTTTGGAAAGTATTAGATAAATATGGAATTGAAAAAACTTCCAGAACTGGATATTCGATTGGCATAGGTTACCCACCCGATTGGGGAGAGCATACTTTAAATATATCAAAAGGTGATATGACAGTATTACAACCCAACGTTACTTTTCATATGATTGCTGTAATGCAATTTGGAAATTGGGGAGTAGAGGCTTCTGAAGCAATTAGGGTAACAGACAAAGGTTCTGAACTATTTTGTAATTTTTCTAAAGAACTTCATATTAAAAGCTAGATATTAGGGGTTGATATTTATTACTACAAATGTTTTAAATTCATTAATTTATTTCAATGAACAAAGAATTTGTCAAATTTGATAAGGTAGATAAAAGTTACGACGGTAAGACCTTAGTAGTAAAAGATCTTCAATTAGATATTGAAGAAGGGGAATTTGTTACAATGTTAGGACCTTCTGGTTCGGGTAAAACCACTTGTCTAATGATGTTAGCAGGATTTGAAACACCAACACACGGTGAAATTTATTTAGATGGAAGAGCAATATCAAGTATTCCACCTCATAAAAGAGGTATTGGAATGGTGTTCCAAAACTATGCTTTGTTCCCACATATGACAGTTTATGAAAATTTAGCATTTCCATTAAGAGTTAGAAAAATTCCTAAAGATGAAGCAGATAAAAAAATTGATAAAGCACTCTCAATGGTATCTCTCCAAGGGTTTGCAGATAGGATGCCAGGACAATTATCAGGTGGACAGCAACAAAGAGTAGCAGTTGCAAGATCTTTAGTATTTGATCCACAATTAGTTTTAATGGATGAGCCTTTGGGAGCCTTGGATAAAAATTTAAGAGAAAGCATGCAATATGAAATCAAACACATACATGAAAGTATTGGGGTTACAGTTGTTTATGTTACTCACGATCAAAGTGAAGCTTTAACAATGTCAAATAGAATAGCAGTATTTAATGATGGAAAAGTTCAACAGCTTTCAAGTCCTGATGAATTATATGAAAAGCCTGTGAACTCATTTGTAGCTGAATTTATAGGAGAGAATAATACTTTTGCTGGAGAAGTATCTGATATTTCAGGTGGAAAGTGTAAAGTAAAAATAGCTAATACAGAAATATTAGCAAATCCTATTTCTGTTAAAGGTAAAGGAGAAAAAACAAAAATTTCTTTAAGACCTGAGAGGGCTTTGATTAATCCAAGTGATAAAATGGACAACATTCACTCAGGAAAAATTGAAGAAGTTATATATCACGGGGACCATACTAGAGTTAGAATTAATATTTTAGGAAATAACCAATTTATTTTAAAAGTTCCAAACAGCTCAGCCAATATGGATATTAAGCTTGGCAAAGATATCAAGATAGGCTGGAACAGTGAAGACGCAAGAGCTCTAGATCCCAAGTAATATTCATTAAATATATCATTAAATTAGTTAAAATGGGCTGTTGACTCTCATTATCTATCTTGTTGTAATCTGTTTTTTAAAAAAACGTTTAAACGGAGGAAAAATGAAGACAATTAGTAAATTATTACTAGCCATTTCTTTTGCTATCTCTGTAACTACTTCAGCATTTGCAGTAACTGCAGTGTCTTGGGGTGGAGCTTACACAGAGTCTCAAAAGTTAGGTTATGGTGATCCTACGGGTAAGAAACTTGGTATTACAATTAACTGGGTTGACTATTCAGGTGGATTATCTGAGATCAAAGCACAAAAAGAGGCTGGCAAAATTACGTGGGATATAATCGACGTATTTGCTATGGATACTATCAATGGATGTGATGAAGGATTATTTGTTGAATTTGATTTTGACAAAGACTTCCCACCTGCACCAGATGGAACTCCTGCAAGTAAAGACTTCTTTACTTCTATGCCAAGTAAATGTGCTGTAGGAAATATTTTATATTCTTGGAACTATGCTTATAATGTGAACAACGTTAAAGGTACTCCAAAAACTATCAAAGATTTCTTTAACACAAAAAAATTCCCTGGAAAAAGAGCTATTTACAAAAGCGCTTTAACTAATTTAGAGATCGCTTTAGCTGCAGATGGTATCAAACCAGGTAAAGGTGGAGCAAAAATCTACAAGGCTTTAAACACTGAGAAAGGTGTTGAAAGAGCTATGAACAAGATCAAAGAGTTATGTACAGATCCAAAAGGTGGATGTGTATTTTGGTCTGCAGGTGCTCAACCACCAGAATTATTAGTTTCAGGTGAAGTTGTAATGGCTACAGGTTGGAATGGTAGATTCTTTAACGCAGAAGTTGGAGAAGGTGCACCAATCAAACAAGTATGGGATGGACAAGGTCTTGACTACGAGTACTTCGTACAAGTTAAGGGTGGACCAAACGATGCTAATGGTATGGCCAAAAAAGCTTTAGCTATGATGACTAGTACAGAGATGTTAGCAGGAAGTGCGAAATACATCGCATACGCTCCTTGGAGAAAATCTTCTATAGCAATTATGGAAGCAGGGGAGCCTTGGTATAAAGATGGTAAAACTAATATGGTACCACAAATGCCAACTGCACCACAAAACACTAAAAACTATTTCTTAGTTGACCCAATTTTCTGGGCTGACAATGGAACAGAGCTTGGTGAGAAGTGGGAAGCTATGAAAGCTGGTCTATAATTTAAGTTTTATTAAACTTAATTATATAATATAATTTAAGGGCGGTTATTTAATAACCGCCCTTTTTTATTATGAGCTCAGAAACAAAACAAATTTTAACAACTGACGGTATTCCTTTAGAGGTAAGTCTAAAGAAAGCTGAGAGAAGAAATAAAATAAAAGCTTTCTTACTAGTTGCTCCATTACTATTATTTTTAATTATCACTTATGTGTTTCCTATTGGTGACATGCTTTTGAGAAGTGTTGATGATAAAATGGTAACTGAAATGCTTCCCAAAACATTTAAAGCGATGGAAAAGTGGGATGGAAAGAATTTTACCCTATTCTCTTAGATATGAAGTTGAATATGATAAAAAAGATTTATTAGAATTTTCACAAAAAATCGAAAGTATTCCTGGTGTTGAAATCCTTTCTATGGGTAAATCTTTAGAGGTAATTAAAGATTTAGGAAATGCCAAGATGGTTTGTGACAGATATAATTTGGATAAAGTTGTTGGAACGCATGCTATTGGTCATGCTAGAATGGCAACTGAGTCTGGTGTAGATATTAAGTCAGCTCACCCTTTTTGGGGATATCCTTTTAGCGATGTATCTGTAGTCCACAATGGCCAACTTACAAATTATTGGAACAATAGAAGAGCTTTAGAGAACAAAGGTATGAGATTTATGTCTGAATGTGATTCAGAATTAATAGCTGTTTATATTGCTCAAAGAATGAGGGAAGGTGCAACACTTGAAGAAGGTATGAAAGAATCTTTATCTGGTTTAGATGGAGTTTTTACTTATTTTGTAGCAACAAAAGACTCATTGGGTATGGCAAAAGATACTATGGCGGCAAAACCTTTGGTTCTTTATGAGTCAGATGATTTAGTAGCAATGGGATCAGAAGAAATAGCAATCAGATCAATTTTACCACAAGAAATTGATACTTATGATCCGTTTGATGGGGAGGTAAAAGTATGGCAAATCTAAAAACTACTGAGAAAAAAACAAAAGCTCAAGCAATGGGTATGCACACCGAAGTTTTAACAGGAAGAACTCAACAGAAGTTTTTTAATCCTGATGAGGCTGAAAACTTTTATTATTTTGGAACTTATGATGTGGATTTCAATAAAAGAACTGATCTTGATGTTAAAGATATGACAGCAGCAGAAGCTAATAAAAAAATAGATGGTTTAATGAGTGAGGGTTATGGAACAATTGTTATTAAAAACCCACAAGGAAAACATAGCTTGGGGGTTGGAATTTTAAATAAATTAAATTTAATTTTTGAAGGTAGTTTGGGATATTTTGGTATGGGATCTTGTGATGGACCTATTGTAAGAATCAATGGAAGAGTTGGTTGGTCATGTGCTGAAAACTTAATGGCAGGAAAAGTAGTTATTGAGAAAAATGCAGGATCTTGTTTTGGCGCTGCTATTAGAGGTGGAGATTTAATATGTAAAGGAAGTGTCGGTGCTAGAACTGGTATTGATATGAAAGGTGGAACGATAATTATAGGTGGAGATGCCGGTGCTTTTACAGGATTTATGATGCAAAGAGGTAGAATCATTATTTTAGGGGATGTTGGAATTAACCTTGGTGACTCTATGTATGATGGGACAATTTTCGTAGGTGGAGAAATTGGATCATATGGTAGTGATGCTGTAGATGCTGAGCTTACAAAAAGTGACCAAGATTGGCTTAAAAGGAAACTTAAAGTTGCTGAAATTGGTGAAAATTTTGATGTTAGTAAAATGAAAAAAATAGTAGCAGGTAAAAAACTTTGGAATTATGACAACTTAGAACCTACTGAGAAAAAAGGAGCAATCTAATGGCAAAAAGAAAAATAAAAAAGAAATCAAATGGTAAAGGTGTTGGTGGAAAAGCAGATGTTCATGCACACGAAGAAGGTAAAAGAAACAAAAGCTTACTTGGACACAACGCTATTTTTACTCCTGAAGTAATAGACGATATTCATATCAAGTCACAATTAGGAAGATATAGAATGCGTGGAATGGCATTAATGAAAAAAATTCCTACTTTTGATGATTTAGTATTCTTGCCAGGAACTCTTACAAGATTTGTAATCGAAGGTTATAGAGAAAAGTGTGAAACAAAAACCGTAATTGGTCCAAGATGTGAAAACCCAATTGAACTAGATATTCCTGTTTATATTACTGGTATGAGTTTTGGTGCATTGTCTTATGAAGCTAAAACTGCTTTAGCAAGAGGAGCTACGATGGCAGGAAGCGCGACGTGTTCAGGTGAAGGTGGAATGATACCTGATGAAAGAAGATATTCTGAAAAATGGTACTACCAATGTATTCAATCTAGATATGGATTTAATCCTCATCACGCTCAGTTAGCTGATGGTATTGAAGTATTTATTGGTCAAGGACAAAAAGTTGGAATGGGTGGACACTTAATGGGTCAAAAAGTTACTGATCAAGTTGCTGAAATGAGATCATTACCTTCTGGTATTGATCAAAGATCGCCTGCAAGACATCCTGACTGGTTAGGTCCTGATGATTTGGCTTTAAAAGTTGAAGAATTAAGACAACTAACAAAAAATAAAGTTCCTATACAATTAAAACTTGGGGCATCAAAAGTTTATGATGATGTTCGTATGGCTGCAAAATGTGATCCAGATTCTATTTATTTAGATGGTATGGAAGGATCTACTGGAGCAGGTCCACACATTGCTGCTGCTAATACTGGTATTCCAGGAATTGCAGCAATCAGAGAGGCAAGGAGAGCAATTGATGATGTAGGTAAAACTGGAAAAGTAACTCTAATTTACGCTGGAGGTGTCAGAGATGGTGCAGATATGGCAAAAGCTTTGGCATTGGGTGCTGATGCTATTGCAATTGGTACTGGATCAATGATAGCTTTAAATTGCAATAAAGATATTCCTGAAGCTAATTTTGAAAAAGAAATGGGAGTTAAAGCTGGTGAATGTTACCACTGTCATACTGGAAGATGTCCAGTTGGTGTTGCTACACAAGATCCAAAATTAAGAGCAAGGCTAAACCCTGATGATGCTGCATTAAGAGTATATAATTATTTACACTCAATGACTTTAGAGGCGCAACTTCTAGCTAGAGCATGTGGTAAAACAAATATCCATTCTTTAGAACCAGAAGATTTAGCTGCGTTAACATCAGAAGCATCTGCTTTAGCAAAAGTACCTCTAGCAGGAACAAATTATACTGTTGGAGTAGATAACTTTCACAAAATATAGAGGCAAGAATGGCTAAGAAAAAAACTAAAAGTAAACCAAAAAAAGAAAAGAAAATGAAGCTTGGTACTTTTAAAGAAACTGCTAGAGAAAAATTAATCGGTCAACATATTGGTTATAGATATGATGTAAATTTACTTCCTGATTATAAAAAAATAACTCCATTCCTTAAAAAATATGTTGAAGCTATGGGTTGGGATGATTTAAATTGGCTTGAAGATGTTCATATGGGTTATGAAGAAGGAAGACCCGCAGTGTTTTGTAGAAATGCAAATGGTTGGGTAACAATTCCAAAATCTATTAAATTACCTGACAATCAACAAGATAGAGACATGATAGCAAGAGAGCTTTTAGTTAAATTTCAAATGTCTCCAAAACATCCTCTTGTTGATTTAAAAAAAGCTTATCTAAAATTTTAGTTACACAATCTAAAGTTGATTTTTTTTTAAAACCTATTGTCAATATTGGTTTTTTTATAACTGTTTCATTTGTCACACCTCTCTAAATTTTATAGGGTTTTGAAAACTAAATAAGGAGAAAGAGAATATGACTGATCAGTTAGGTGCTCTTACTACTATATTTACAGAATTTTACTACTGGGTAACAGTGGTACTGATGTTTTTAATTCACGTCGGTTTCTGTATGTATGAAGTTGGAGCTTCTCGATACAAACACCATCAACATACTCTTATGAAAAATACAATGCTGATACCATTGGTAACAGTAACTTGGTTTTTCTTTGGTTGGTGGATTTACTGGGCATTCCCAACAGGACCGGGAATTGCACCTTCAATAATGAATGAAAGCACAGCTTTAATTACCGATGAAAGTACTTTTAGTGCTAGATGGTATACGGCTGCTAGTGAATACATGGCAATTAATTTAGGAGATCATATCTCTGGTGTATTCTGGGCTGCTTTCTTACTATTCTCATGGACAGCCGCTTCTATTGTTTCAGGAGCGATTATCGAAAGAATAACAACCTTTGCATTTGGTATTTTAGCAATTGCTATTGGTTCTTGTTTTTGGGTAATTGATGCTGCTTGGGGATGGCACTTTGATGGATGGATGCTCAAAATTTTAGGATACCATGATGCTTATGCATCAGGAGTAATTCACGCAATTGCAGGTGGATTTGCTTTAGGTGTTCTTATGGTTTTGGGACCAAGAATTGGTAAGTTTTCATCTAGCGGTGAACCAAGAAATATAGGACCAAGAAACCCTTGGCTAGTTACGGTTGGATTATTTTTAATTTATACTGGTTTCTGGGGATTCTATGCGGCATGTAATATACCGATATTTGATCTTGGACCTGAATACGGAATGGAAGGTGTAACATACTTTACAGCTACAAACATATACGTAACCCCTACTACACTTAGTGGTATTACTTTTAACTTCTTGATGTCATTATCAGGTGGATTATTAGCCGGTTATTGGATTGCTAAAGGTGATCCTTTCTGGACATACTCAAGTGGACTAGCAGGTATCATATGTGCTTCAGCTGGAAATGATTTATATCATCCAATTCAAGCAATGATCATTGGTATGATCGGTGTTGTGATTGCATACAAACTACATTACTGGGTTGAACGTAAGTTCAAAATTGATGATGCGGTTGGTGCAGTAGCAGTACATGGTTATGCTGGATTTGTTGGTCTAGTAATATGTGGTTTTGTTTTAAATGGTTATCCATCATCTGGTTACAGTGTTGGAGCTATGTGGGACGGAACAACTTATGCTGCAATTAACCCATTAGGACAATTCCTAGGAGCAATAATAATGTTCGTAGTTCTTGGACTAATACCAGGTTATGTCATAGCTAAAGTTCTTCATGCGATGGGTAAATTAAGAATTCCACGTGATGTTGAAATAGCTGGACTTGACTATGAAATGATGGAATCTGCTAAGAAAGATGAAAGAGCAGTTTCATCCGCAACCAGGTAAAGGAGAAACAATATGGCAAACGTTACAAATTGGATCGATCACCTGAACAAACCAGCAGAAGAAGTTGTTGGTGCTGTTTATCCTGGTGCTGGCGGTTCAGAAATGACACTAGTTATAATTGGTGTTGTTTTATGGTTAGGTTGGCATGTCTTGACTGCAAGATCTGAAAGTGAAGAACTTTCAAGATTGTCAAGAAAAAGACATGGTCCTAATGATCATAAAAGCAATGTTACCGAATGGTAATTTAAAATAAAATTTGGGCGCTACTTAGCTGTGGCGCCCTTTTTTAATCTTTAATCAAAAAATGCCTGAAGAAAATAATAACGAAGAATTAAGACCAACCAAAATGCGTGGGGTTGCATTTCCTAAAGCAAAATATGGAGTTATATTAGCAGTGATTATAATTATTGTTGTTAACCTAATATATTATAAAGAAACAATTTTTTCTTTTTTTAAATAACTGTGTTAATTTAATTTATGCCAAAAAACTTATTCAAAATTGCTAAAGAAAAAAAGATAAAATACTTCTTAATTAGTTTTGTAGACCTGTTTGGAGTATTAAGATCAAAGTTAGTCCCTACGCGAGCTATAAAAGAGATGCAGGAAGCAGGAGCTGGATTTGCAGGTTTTGCGGCATGGCTTGATATGTCTCCAGCTGACTCTGATATGTTTGGAATTCCAGATCCTGATAGTCTTATTCAATTACCATGGAATAAAGAAGTGGGCTGGTTAGCATCAGATCTTTGGATGAACGGAAAACCAGTGGAGGCATCTCCAAGAGTAATGCTTAAAAACCAAATTAAAAAACTTGAAAAAAAAAGTCTTACAATGAAGTCTGGAGTAGAATGTGAATATTTTCTTATTTCACCAGATGGTAACTCAATAGCAGACTCAAGAGACACACAATCAAAACCTTGTTATGATCAATCAGCTTTAATGAGAAGATATGATTTAATCAAAGAAATTTGTGACTGTATGATTGAAATGGGATGGGGTCCTTATCAAAATGATCATGAAGATGCTAATGGTCAATTTGAAATGAATTGGGACTATGATGATTGTTTGGTAACAGCTGATAGACATACTTTTTTTAAATTTATGGTGAAAACTATTGCAGAAAAGCATGGTTTAAGAGCTACATTTATGCCAAAACCATTTGAAAATTTAACAGGAAACGGATGTCACGCACATATTTCTGTTTGGGATGGAAATAAAAATAAGTTTTTAGATAAATCAAATAACTTTGGATTGAGTAAAATGGCTTATAATTTTCTTGGTGGGGTAATTAAAAATGCATCATCTTTATCTGCTTTTTTTAATCCTACAATCAATAGTTATCGAAGAATAAACGCACCACCAACAAAATCTGGAGCATCATGGTCACCAAGTAGTATTTCTTATACGGGTAACAATAGAACTCATATGATTAGAATTCCTGATCCAGGTAGATTTGAACTAAGATTAATGGATGGCTCAGCTAATCCTTATTTGTTGCAAGCGAGTGTTTTAGCTGCAGGTTTAGATGGATTAAAAAATAAAATAGATCCAGGAAAACCATTAAATTGTAATATGTATGAGGATCATGAAAAATATCCTGACCTTCCAAAACTTCCAGATGAATTAGATCATTCTCTTGAAAAGCTTAAAAATAATAAAGATATGAATGATGCTTTTGGTAAAGAAGTAATTAACAGCTATATTAAGCTTAGAAATTCAGAACTTAAAGAATTTAAACAAAAAGAAAGTTTTGATAAAACCAAACCTATTACTAGGTGGGAACGGGATAATACGTTAGACTGTTAGAATATGACAATTTTATCTAACGGCCATTTGTGGAGACACAGTGAGTTTATTGAAAATAAAAATTTTTCATTTAATAAAAACAAAATTTTAAGCTCATTATCTAAAAAAGATATTGATGATGCTTACTTAAGTATTTCTAATTGGGAAGGATATTCTCCAACACCATTAATTGAATTGAATAAACTTTCAAAAGAACTAAACTTAAATAAAATTTTTTACAAAGATGAGAGTAAAAGATTTGATCTTAAATCCTTTAAAGCTCTTGGTGGGGCTTATGCAGTAGAAAAGGTTTCTAACGGAAATAAAGATATTGTAGTTGCTACAGCAACAGCAGGTAATCATGGTAGATCTGTTGCTTGGGGTGCAAGAAGACTTGGATTAAAATGTAAAATTTTTATTAGTGAATTTGTTAGTGATGCAAGAGGGCAAGCAATGGCTGATCTTGGTGCTGATGTTATAAAAGTCAAAGGAAATTATGAAAAATCATTAATTGAGTGCATTAAACAATCAACAGATAATAACTGGCAAATAGTTCAAGATGTTGCCTGGAAAGATTACATGATTGTTCCAAAATATACCATGGCAGGTTATTCAGTTATGATGAAAGAAATTGTTGATCAGATTAGCGAAGATAAAATTACTCATATAATTTTACAAGCAGGTGTAGGTGGCATGGCAGGAGCAATGGTAGCAGGTATAGCAAGATATCTTAATAATGTCCCAACTACTATAACTGTAGAGCCAGATAGTGCGGCATGTGTTTTAGAGAGTATTAGGACAGGTAAAATAGAAAAAATTGATATTAAAAGAGAAAGCTTAATGGGTGGAATGTCATGTGGGGAAGTATCATTAGTCCCATGGGAAATATTAAAAAACTCAGTTAAATATTGCATTAGTTTACCGGATGATGATATTGCAAAAACTATGAAACTACTTGGAAATGCAAGTTTTAGTAATGAAAAAATTATTGCTGGTGAAAACTCAGCTCCTGGAGTAATAAGCTTAATCGCTAGTTGTGAGGACGAAAAAATAAAAGAAAAAATCAAATTATATAAAGAGTCAAATATATTAATAATTGGTTGTGAAGGAGATACAGACCAAACAATGTATCAAAAACTTATAAATCAATAAAAATTCTTTTATGAAAAAAATTTTAAAAAAAAAAGTTGATAATTTAGATTTTTATGAAATTTTTAAGCCAGAATTAACTCCAAAAAAAATGATGGAATTAGGTGTTTTCGGAGGAGCATATTTTGGATTGGATGTAAAAGAGTACCCAAAAGTATGGTTTAAAAATGTAAAATTAAGTAAAACCTTTGATGTTAACTTAAATAGGTTCAAAATTGTATCAGGTCTATCAAGAGAGCATTGGATTGAGAAAGGATGGATTTTTAAAGAGGACCCATTAGGTTGGTTCCAATGGTATTGTAGATTTACCAAAGGAAGAAGAATTCCTCACATAGATGAGATTCAAATTAAAAGATGGAAAAACTTTAGAAGACATGTAATAGCAATTGAAAAAAATTGTGAGAAAGGTGATTTAGGTTGCAGAAAAAGACAAAGACAAGCTATTTTACAATGGGCTTATAATCCTTACAGATAAGAACTTTATTCCCCTAAAAAATGAAATATTATTTTCCTTGATTGAGAATTCAAGCGATGCTCAAAAAGATATAAACCTTGCCAGGTCCCAAGAATAAGTTTTCCATCTTTAACACTTAGATTTATTTGATTATTTGTTATAGCTGATTTTATGTGAGCAGGCATGTCATCTTTACCTTCTGTTGTGTGAATATAAAGAGAATTATCCATGGGTGCTAAATTATTAAAGAAATTAATTAGGTCAGTTTGAACATCTGGATCCGCATTTTCTTGGACAATTAATGATGCACTAGTATGTTGAATATTTAAATTCAACATACCATTTTTAAGATTATTTTTTTTTATCCAATTAATTGTTTCTTTAGTAAATTCATAAAGTTTTTGTCCATTGGTGTTAATTATTAAATCAAAAAATTTTTGTTTCATAATCTATTTAAAATTCATTGAGGTTAATTCATATAAACGACTTATTGTTCTTTTAAATGGATCTTTAATACTTTTTGCAGAATTAATTTTAATCAAATTAATATTAGATGTAATCATTAAAGGTATCTTTTTTTCATAAACAATATCAATAAAAGTTATAAATCTTTGTTGTTGATTTGAATTATCTTCACTAAAATTTGGTAAATTTTCAATAAAAATAAAATCACAATTATGCGCAATATTAATATAATCTTCGGAACCTAAATTTTTATTACATAATTCATCAAAATTAAATTTAGCAACTCTATCATAGAAATTTTGTATTTCTAACTTGCGTCCTTTGATCTCTAAAACTTTTTTCATTTTTTTTTTGTTTTTAGTAATTTTTCTAAAAAACTTATTAAATTTAAAATTTGTTGATTGATCTATCGGAGACAAAAATCTTTCTAAATCTTTATTTTTGCTTGACCGATAATCTTCGTCAATTGATAACTCTTTCTCAAAAGTATTATTTTCTAATTCTTTAATAAATGGAATAAACTGATCTCTTTGTAATCCATCCTTATAAAGATCTTTTATCTTAATATTTGATGAAAAAATAACTTTAATTTTTTCTTCAAATATCTTTTTAAATAATTTGCCTAAAATCATTGCATCTACAATGTTTGTAACTTGAAATTCATCAAAATAAACTAATTGGGCTTTTTTTTTCAAATCTTTTACAAATAAATCTATTCTACTTTCATTTTTTTTATTTTTGAAAATGAAATTGTGAAATTCAATCATAAATTCATTAAAATGTAATCTCAATTTCTTTCCATTAAACTCCTCAAAGAAAAAATTTAAAATCATTGTTTTGCCTACACCTACATCACCTTCGAGATAAAAACCTAACTTATGATTTTTTTTTTTAAAGATTTTATTTAAAAAAGTTTGTTTAAAATTTTCTAAATAAAAGCTATTAAGATCATTAATTATATCAAGTTGATTTTGATTAATTTCAAATTGTTTTTCTTTGCAGTATGTTAAAAATGATTTTTTTAAATTCATTTTTGTTTGTTGAAATCTATACCATATTCAGATCTTGGCCCTTTTCTTAATCCAAATGGTCCTGGAATAAAAATAGTCATTGGTTTAGTTCCCTTTTTTAAATCAACTCTATGATAATTATTTGCAGATCTTAATCCTACATACCCAGGCTTTCTCCAAAATTTACCTTTATTTGTTGTTTCCCAATAACCTCCCCTAATAATTATTGTTATATAAGGACACAAATGATTATGAACTCCATCACCATGATCATCTGCAAGCATTTCATGAACTAATATGTTAAACGGAAACCATCTGGGTCTATTTCTAAATAATACATAATATCTATTCATCCAAGGCTTAGCTAAATCATATCGTGGATGCGAGGGACCTCTATCTAAAACAACTTTTTTTCGCCCTATTTTTTCTAAAAACTTTAAAAACATCAATTCAATTTTATTATCGCATTATCTTTTATTAAAAATAAATTCGCATCTTGTACAAAAGGTTTGGAAATCTTCTCACTATCTATTTTTAAAACAGAAATTATTTCGCCAGAAGAAATATCTATAACTAACAATCTTCCATTAGATGTAGATAAATATATTTTGTTTAATCCAACTATAAAACCAGTGGGCTTAATATAAGGTCTTTTATTTTTTTTAAAACCTTTAAACACATCTGTAACTCTCACAATGTTACCTGAATTTTTTTCTGTTATAATCAGATAGCCTTCAAGCGAAATAGACACCAAATAATTATCAACTAGAATTGATTTCAAGTTAGAATTAATCTTATTTATCCAATTTATCGTACCTGTCTTTATATCAATAGAAAATAACTCATTTCTATTGTTTGAAAAAAATAGTTTTTTTTTATTTGAGATTAATTCTGAAGCCTCAAGTGAAAATGAGGACTCATAAATTAAATTACTTTGTGTTGGTAACTGCCATAAAAGTTCTCCCTTATTTATTTCAACTGCTGTTATGTCGCCTAAAGAATTATTAAAATAAAGTTTTCCGTCAACAATAATCATCGAAAGTTTTTTTTGTGATCTGATTAAAGATTTTTCAGTGGGTATATTCCATAATTCCTTCCCATTTTTTAAAGAAAAACACCTCAATGTGTTTGTGAAATCAATTATAAAGAATTTATCTTTATAAATCTTAATTTGTGAATTAAACGGAGCTAAATTAGTTTTTGACCAAATTAAATTTCCAGTTTCAATATCAACCATATAATATTTTGTGATGTTATCAGCAACAATTAGATATTTTCCATTATTAATAAGCTGTAGAATAGGATTTAGTTTTTTTTCGGATTTAGAATAATAATTTTTTTTCCAAATAAGTTTAGACTCACTATCAAATTTTAATAGCGACCCTTTATTGTCAAAAAATATCAGATTGTTTTGGTGAAATGAAATATCTGGTTGGTATTGAATAAAATCATCTATTTTTGAAAATTTATATCGTGAAGAATTTTCTAAATTACTATTAAAATTAATCCTAAAACTATTATTCAATAAATCATTATTAATCCATTTAACGGCTGTTTTATTATCTAATTTTATTTTAAGATTAGAATTGAATTCTTCCTTCAAAGTTTTCTCTGCAGGAAAAAGTTCTTCGTATATGCTATCATTTTCACTATCGATATTTTTGGTATTTGTCCAAAATTTAGAATTTTTATTAAGAGAGCAGGCAGAAAATAAAAATAAAATTATAAAAAAGTATAATAATTTACTCACTAAAATCTCTATTAAGTCTTTTTTGGGATTTTTTTAAAATATCTTGATTAGGATTTTCAATGTTAAATATTTGTTCAAAAAATTCCTTTGATTTTTTTTTCTCATTTTTATAATAAAAATACTCAGCAACTAAATATAGAGCATGAGATTTCCAAATACTGTCCGAATTAATAATTGGGCTAAGTATGTCGAGCAAATTACTTTCATCTACTATGTCCGCATTATAAAGAGCTTTTTTTATAAATTATGAGATTTTTAATCTCTGTTTCTAAAGATGTTTTGTTTATTAAGACATCAAACAGCTCATTTACCTCTTTTTTGTTTTTAACTAAATCATTATCAATTAAAAAGTAGAGTGCTAATGGTGAATAAGTGCTATCTTTATCTAATACTATCTCTCTCATTGATGAAATAGTTTTATCTTTTTTCACTTTCTCGTATTCAATAATGGCAACATTATATTTATCAGAAATTATTTTTCTTTGTCCGTCCGCATATATTTGAAAGGAATAAAAACCTAAGACAATTAATATCAAGCATAAAATACTTAAAATAAGGATTTTTTTATTTTGAATAAAAAATTCTTTTATTTTTTCATTTCGAGTTTTTTCATTAATAATTGTAATTTCTTCATCCATAATTAGATCATATTTCTTAGAACATATTGGAGTATCCCTCCATTTTTGTAATACTCTAATTCATTTTTAGTATCTATCCTACACAATGTTTTTATCTTTTTTATTGCTCCAGATGCATACTTTATTTCTAGAGTAACTTTATCAGATGGATTAATACCTTTTTCAATCTCATTAATACTTATCAACTCTGAACCAATTAAATTAAGATTTTTTCTGTTTATATTGTCAATGAATTGTAACGGTAAAATTCCCATCCCAATCAAATTTGATCTATGTATTCGTTCAAAGCTTTCTGCTATCACAGCTTTAACACCAAGTAATTTTGTGCCCTTTGCTGCCCAATCTCGTGATGATCCTGTTCCATATTCTTTTCCTCCTATAACAACCAAGTCTGTTCCTCTTTTTTTATACTCTACAACAGCTTCATAAATTGGCACAAATTTTTCCTCAGGATATAGTTTGGTAAACCCTCCCTCTGTACCAGGTGCCATTTCATTTCTAATTCTTATATTTGCAAATGTACCTCTCATCATTACTTCGTGATTACCTCTTCTAGAGCCATAAGAATTGTAATCTTTAGGCAAAATTTGATGTTTCATAAAATACTCACCTGTAGGACTTTCTTTTTGAATATTGCCTGCAGGAGAAATATGATCGGTTGTAACCATATCACCTAAAATCAATAATGGTCTTGCGTCTTTAATTTCTTTAAATCCCTCTGGTTCATCTGGAAGGTTATCAAAAAATGGAGGTTTTTTTACATAAGTCGAATTATCTTCCCAATTATAGATACTACTTTTTTCTGTTTTAATTTGTTGCCACTGTTTTGGACCTTCCGAAACATTAGAATATCTTTTAATAAACATTTCTGCACTTAAAGATAATTTTAATGTCTCCTCAATTTCTTTATTAGATGGCCAGATATCTTTCATAAAAATATCCTTACCATTTTTATCTTTGCCTAAAGGGTCTTTATATAAGTCAAAATTCATATGACCGGCCAAAGCGTATGCTACAACTAATGGAGGTGATGCCAAATAGTTTGCTTTAATATGAGGTGAAATTCTTCCCTCAAAATTTCTATTGCCAGACAAAACCGAAACTGCATAAATATTCTTATCTTTAATTGCTTTCACTATATTTTCATCTAAAGGCCCAGAATTACCAATACATGTTGTGCAACCATAACCTACAAGATTAAAACCTAATTTATCTAAATATATATTTAATCCTGCTTTTTCTAAATAATCAGTTACTACTTGAGAACCAGGAGCAAGTGAAGTTTTAACCCAAGGTTTAACTTCGAGTCCTAAACCCACAGCTTTTTTTGCAAGCAAACCTGCTCCAATAAGAACATTTGGATTAGATGTGTTTGTACAAGAAGTTATTGCTGCAATTAAAATTGAACCATCTGTAATTTCAAAATTTAAATTTGGTACTTTAGAAACAGAAAACTCGTTCTTTTTAGTAATTTCCTTGAAGCTTTTGTTAAAACTTTCTGCTGCATCTGTTAACAAAACTTTGTCTTGAGGTCTTTTAGGTCCAGAGATTGTTGGAACTATGGTAGACATATCTAATGTTAAAGTGTCAGTAAACTCAATTTCATTACTAGCCCATAAACCTTGTGCTTTTGCATAAGTCTCTACTATTTGAACTGTGTTTGTATCTCTTCCTGAAAATTTAAGATATTTTAAAGTTTCATCATCTATAGGAAAAAAACCACATGTTGCACCATATTCAGGGGCCATGTTCGCAATTGTAGCTCTATCAGCTAGGGTTAAATTTTTTAATCCTTCTCCATAAAATTCTACAAATTTTCCTACAACACCTTTATCTCTCAACATCTTAACAACTGTTAAAACTAAATCAGTAGCTGTTGTACCCTCAGGCATTTTGTTTTTTACCTCAAAGCCTACTACTTCTGGAATTAACATTGATATTGGTTGTCCCAACATACCAGCCTCAGCCTCAATTCCTCCAACACCCCATCCTAAAACTGATAAACCGTTAACCATTGTTGTATGACTATCTGTACCTACAAGCGTGTCTGGAAATAAATAATTGTCATCTTTATATTTCTCTGACCAAACTACTTTAGAAAGATATTCTAAATTCACTTGATGACATATACCTGTGCCAGGAGGAACAATCCTAAAATTATTAAATGCCTGTTGTCCCCATTTTAAAAAGGAATATCTTTCACCATTTCTATCAAACTCAATTTCAACATTATTATCAAAAGAATCTGATTTTGCTGATTGATCCACTTGAACAGAATGGTCAATCACGAGGTCAACTGCAGAGAGTGGATTAATAGTATTTGGATCTTTATTTTTCTCTTTAAAAGCTACATCATCATAAGCTTTAGAGTTAACTAAAGTTATAAATCTCTCTACTCCATTAGGAGAAATTTCAGGATAAAGCTCAATAATAACATTTCCACAAGGAACATTGAGCACTGCAATATTATTAGGTTTATCAAATTTAATTTTCTCAGGATCATAATTTTTAACAAACATACATTTATCTTTAATTAAAAAGAAAGAACCAAAAGAAAATAAAGCTAAAATAATTATAAAAATAAAAATTATTTTTTCAGATTTGGAAGGTTTTATCTTTTGAATCATAAAATGAAATTCTCATCAATCTTCAATAAATTAGTTTTTATAAATTCTATTTTTTTCTCTAAAATTGGATCACTAACATTGATATTTAATCCAATCATTAAATGAGAAAAAACTTCCGCCATATCTTCTGAGGCTGTTGATCTAGAATATTCAGTTAAAAATCCATCTGTTTTTTTATATGTATCAAGTGCTACTTTATCAGTACAAGTGGAGCATTCAGCATAATTAAAGTTTTTAACATTAAGGTTAGACCATTTTTTTTCATCAAATATTTCCTTAAAACGGTCATTGATAATATGAAATACCTCATGATGAATTACTCTTTCAAAATAACGTTCATCAAATTTTACGTCTAAAATTAAAGTTTTCATAGTATGATCTGGAATTCCAGCAGTGTTAATTTTTGAAATAGATAAATCTTCACAAAGAACAATGTATTTAAGATTTATTTTTTTTAAAAACTTTTGATTATATCTATTTAGATTTTTTTGAATTATCTTAAATTTTTCATCTAAAACTTTTTTTTCTGAATTAAAGCAATTAATATTATTGTCTATTCCAATTGTAAAAGGTTGTTTGGCATAAAGATATCTAAGTTTATTAGATTTATTTATTTCATAAATTTCAAGATTTGGAATTTTAATAAGGTTGTAAATTGTATCAGCTTGTACATGAGTAAAAATAAATAAAGATAATAAAATTAATCTAATTAAGTTCATAAATTTATATATAGAAGATATTCCAATTATAAAGAATGTGATACAGTTTTACTGTGAAAAAAAAAAGAAATAAAGATCCAATCCAACCTGTAAGTGGAACCAAAGTACCGCGGTTTGCTGGTCCCTCAACATTTGCAAGATTACCCGAACTAAGAGACGTCGAAAGTTGTGATGTAGCAATTGTTGGAATTCCATTTGATGCTGGCACAAGTTATAGGCCAGGTGCAAGATTTGGTCCTCAAAGCATTAGACAGGCTTCAAGACATTTAAGAACTAATTATCACCCAAACTATGATGTTGAGCCTTTTAAAGTTCAACAAGTTGCTGATGCAGGTGATATTACTTGTAATCCATTCAATATTGATGAAGCAATAAAACAAATAGAAGTTGGTGCAGAAGAGTTATTAAATAAAGTAGGTGGAATTATTAGTCTTGGAGGAGATCATACAATTGCTTTTCCATTACTTAAGGCGATAAATAAAATTAATAATGGCCCAGTCGCATTAGTGCATTTTGATGCTCATTTGGATACATGGGATACCTATTTTGGGGCACCATATACTCATGGAACTCCTTTCAGAAGAGCAAGAGAAGAAAACTTATTCTTAGATGATGCTTCTATGCATGTTGGTATAAGAGGACCTTTGTATAGTAGAGATGATCTTAAAAATGATGAAAGTTTTGGTTTTAAAATTATTCATTGTGATGAGTTTCAAACACAAGGAACAGATAAAATTGCTGAAAGAATAAAAAAAAGAGTAGGAGACAATCCTCTTTATCTATCTATCGATATAGATGTATTAGATCCTGCTTTTGCACCTGGAACAGGCACTCCAGAAATTGCTGGAATGACTACAAGAGAAATGGTTAATGTTATTAGAGGTCTCTCTGGTCTTAACCTTATTTCTGCTGATGTGGTAGAAGTTTCACCTGCATATGATCATGCAGAAGTCACTTCACTAGCAGCTGCTACAATTGTATATGAATTAACTAATTTGTTTGCAAAAAAATAAAGAAAGGTTAGTAGTCTGAAATGGAAAATAAAAAAAATTTTTATATTGATGGAAAATGGGTCGCACCCAAAAGCAAAGAAGAAATTAAAGTAATTAACCCTGCAACAGAAGAAAGTTGTGCAGTTATATCTTTAGGAAACAAAGAAGATGTCGAACTTGCAGTTAATTCAGCAAAAAAAGCCTACAGCACTTGGTCATTTTCATCAAAAGAGGAAAGAATTAAGTTATTAGAAAAACTTTATGAAAATTATAAAAAAAGGTGGGCAGATATTGCAGGGGCAATCACTACTGAAATGGGTGCACCAAAAGATTTTGCAACAAAATTACAAGCAGGTACTGGAGCAGCTCATTTAAAATCTTTTATAAGATATTTAAAAAATTTTGAATTTGAAAAACCTTTAGGAGAACATGCTCCTAATCAAAGATTAATTTATGAACCTAAAGGTGTTTGTGCTTTAATAACACCATGGAATTGGCCAATGAACCAGGTTTGTTTGAAGGTGATGCCAGCATTAGCTTCTGGTTGTACAATGGTTTTAAAACCATCAGAGCTTGCACCATTGTCATCAATGATTTTGGCTGAACTTATAGATGAAACAAAATTCCCAGCAGGAGTATTTAATCTAGTCAATGGTGATGGAGCAACAACAGGAGATGCTTTAACAAGTCATCCAGATATAAATATGATTTCATTTACTGGATCAACTAGAGCAGGAGCATTAATCTCACAAAATGCAGCTAAGGATTTTAAAAGAGTAAGTCTAGAATTAGGCGGCAAAGGTGCAAATATAATTTTTAAAGATGCTGATCCTGAAGCTATTGAGAGGGGAGCTCTCAGGTGTTTTAGAAATTCAGGTCAATCGTGCAACGCACCAACAAGAATGCTTGTAGAAAAATCAATGTATAATGAAGCGATTGAAAGATTGAAAAAATATACAGATAGTTTTGAAGTAGGAGATCCTAAAAAAGAAGGTGAACATATAGGACCTGTAATTTCTGAAACTCAATACAACAAAATTCAAACATTAATAAAGAAAGGAATAGACGAAGGTGCAAAGTTAGTTGCGGGAGGACCTGGCAAACCAAAAGGTTTAGAGAAAGGATACTTTGTAAAACCAACAGTATTTGCAGATGTAAATAACGATATGGATATCGCAAGAACAGAAATTTTTGGACCTGTATTATCAGTAATGCCATTTGAAACTGAGGAAGAGGCTATTCAAATTGCAAATGATACACCTTATGGTTTGACAAATTACATCCAAACTCAAGATAAAGAAAAAGTAAAGAGAGTTGCGAGAAAATTGAGATCTGGAATGGTGGATGTCAATGGTGCAGGTATTGCAGTTGATGCTCCTTTTGGAGGCTTCAAACATTCTGGGATTGGTAGAGAAGCTGGAGAACATGGCCTTGAAGAATTTTTAGAAGTCAAATCTGTAGGTGGTTGGAATAACTAATATTGTAAAACCCAGAAGTGTTCATTTTAGGCTTACGTGAATTAATCATTGATAGTCAATAATAAAAGAGCCATAAAAAAAAATCATTTGTTTGATATTAATGTAGAAATCATTAGGGTTTCCAAAAATAACGTTGCGATAATTTAAACTAGTTATAACTCGCAATACACAGAGGAGATAAATATGAGTAGATCAAAATCGCTCTACAATGCAGATCTCGCGCCAACTCCCTCGAATAAAAAAAATTGGGGATGGTTCGAAATCTTTAACGTATGGGCAAATGATGTTCAAAGTTTATTCGGATATACTTTGGCAGCATCATTATTTTTAGCTTCAGGTTTAAATGGCTGGGCAGTATTCGCAGCATTAATACTTGCAGGCTTTTTTATTATGTGGCTTGTTAATTTGTCTGGAAAACCAAGTGTCAAACATGGAATTCCTTACCCAGTATTCGCCCGAGTAAGTATGGGTGTGTTTGGTGCAAACTTTCCTGCCATGGCAAGAGGACTTGTGGCTATGTTTTGGTATGGAGCACAAACTTATGCAGCGTCAACTGCTGTAGCGCTTCTAATCACAGCTATAACAGGTAATCCAGGAACTGAAATGTTTCTAGGAATGACAGGTGTAATGTGGGTATCATTTATATTTGTATCAGCATTCCAAGTTTACTTATTCTGGCAAGGTGTAGATCTTGTAAAAAGATTTTTAAACTTTGCAGGACCTGCTGTTTATGTAGTGATGGTTTTACTAATGATAGTAATTTGGTTCAAAGCTGGCGGAAGTCTTTTATCAGAAGTTGGTGAAATATTTTCTGGAGGAGCAAGATCAGGTGGATTTGAAGGCTTAGGTTCATTTGGAGCTTTCTTAGCAGTATTTTCAATTATGGTAGGATACTTTGCAGCCGTAGTAATTAACTTTGGTGATTTTGCTAGATTTGTTAAAAATGAAGATGAAATGAAAAAAGGTAACCTATGGGGATTAGTAGGAAACGTAATTTTCTTCTCATTCATTACTCTAATGATTACTGGTGGAACAATTGCAATCTTTGGAGAATACGTAGCAAACCCAACAGATATGGTAGCTAAAGTAGATAATATTGTATTAACTATTGTTGCAGCATTCGCATTCTTTGCAGCAACAGTTGGTATTAATATGGTTGCTAACTTTATACCTCCTGCTTATGACCTTGCAAACTTGATGCCAAGCAAAATTAATTTTAGAACTGGTGGTTTAATAACTGCTGCTTTTGGTTTTGTAATTGGTGGTATGTGGGTTGCGGTAATTACTCAAATGGGAATGTTTCCATTTGTGAACACTTTAGGTGCAATTTTAGCTCCAGTGTTTGGTATAATGATTACTGACTACTATATAATCAAAAAACAAAGACTAGATGTTGACGACTTATTTAGTGACTCACCTAATGGTAAGTATCACTACAATGGTGGTTTCAATGGAAAAGGTATGCTGGCATGGGTACTATCGGGATACATTGCTGTTGGTACAGTTTGGCCAAACATCTTATTCTTTGGTATGGATGATTTCTTCGCTAACCTAGGTGGTGGTGGAGGATATGCTTGGATAATTGGAGCGTCATTAGGTGCTGTAATTCACTTAGCAATATCATCGTCAAAAAAATAATTAAATTTAAAATTAAAGCCCATCAATTTTTATTGGTGGGCTTTTTTTATGCTTTAAATTCTAAAGTAATATTTTCACTGTTGAGATCGTGAAGAACTAAATTATCTCCCACACCTAATCTATCTACAACTAAAAAATTCATATCTTCAGTAGAGATTAATGGGAAATGCCAAATACCTGGATTATAATTTACACCAATTCCCTTTGGAATTATAAAAGACTCAATTTTATTTATATCTGGTTTATCACCCTCAGGAGCAACAAAGGCTAAGAAAGTTGTTTCTTTCATTGGAATAAAAGCTTGGCTTCCAAGTGGATGTTTTTCCATCATATCAACTTTCATTGGGAAAGATCTTTTAAGTGCAGAAAAAATACTAATTGTGGACTCACCATTATCTTTTTTTGTATTTAAGTTTGCAATACCGTCATATCTTTTTGCATAACCATCATTAATTTCAATTGGTTTGATATTTGCTGTTGTTATCATGTCACCAAATTTTTTAAAATTTTCTTTGGTAATAGGCTTTGGTTTAATAATTAAATTTGTCATATTTTTTTACCAAAAATTCTAAATCTAGAGATACCACCATCAGGAAATATATTTATTTTTATATGATTGATTCTATCTTTTTTCATTAAAGAATTTTTAAATTTATGAGTTTTATTTGCCAATAATTTTGTATTCTTTAATAGATATTTCCATTTATTTGATGAGTTTACAATTTGTTTAGAAGTTTTAGACGGTAAATAAGCAGCTTGTAAAGAACAGTAGCTAGGATAATTTCCTTTAAAATGATGAGTTGAAATTTCAATTTTATCAATAGAGTTTCCATCAATAGAATTCAGAATCAACCAATCATTTCCTTTTCCTCTTCGTCTTCTAGTCTCCCAGCCATCACCCATATTTTTTGCTTTACCAGGAGCTAAAATATTTTCAGCTTTTCCAAAGTGTTCATTATTGCAAGCGATGACTGATGCTCCATCTAATAATGAAGCAAGATTTATTTTCTTATTCTTAAATTTTTTTGATTTTGCAATCGATCCATATAATCTTAATCTTGCAACACCCCCATCAGGAAAAATGTTAAATTTAATATGTGTAAATACTTTATTATTTTTAATTGAAAAAAAATGATGTGAATTTGCTTTAACTCTTTTTTTTGAAAGAATTGAAATCCATTTAAATTGTTTGATTTTATTTGAATTGGAATTAGTCGCTTCAATTGAAACCATCGAAGGTTGATTACCATTAAAATGGGATGTATCTACGTCAATTTTAGAAATTTTTCCTGGCTTACCTAATTTTAAAATAATGTAATCATGTCCTGGGGTTCTTTTTCTTCTAGACTCCCATCCATCCATCCATTTTCCATGTTTATCAAAAACACCCTCTTTAAATACTGGAGTGGTTGGGCTAATTATTCTATTCGCAGATGCGAAAAAATCATCAGTTTTATAAATGACTTTTGTACCTAATCTTGGTTGAGCTAAATCTATTAATCCGTTGGTAAATATTATTTTTTCTTTCATACTATGCGTAGTTTTTAATCCAATGTTTTGCTATATCAATTCTTTTACAAATCCACACATCTTCAAATTTTAGCACATAGTCTAAAAATTTTTTTAAAGACTGAATTCTACCAGGTCTACCTATCAATCTACAATGCAATCCAACTGACATCATTTTAGGACATGTATTTCCTTCTTCATATAAAGCATCAAAACTATCTTTTAGATAATTATAAAAATGATCACCAGTATTAAATCCTTGGTTTGTTGCAAATCTCATATCATTGTTATCTAAAGTATAAGGGATAATTAGTTGTTTCTTTTTACCTCTATGTTCCCAATATGGTAAATCATCACTATAACTATCACTATCATATAAAAAGCCGCCATCATCAAAAACTAAATCTCTAGTATTTGGGCTACATCGACCTGTGTACCAGCCCAACGGTCTCGAACCAAAAATATCTTTAATCGTTTTGATCGCTAGTTGCATATGTTTTTTTTCAACTGATTTTTTTACATCTTGGTAATCTATCCATCTGTAGCCATGCGCAGCAATTTCATAATCACCATTTTTAATTGCATTACATACCTCAGGGTTTTGTTTTAATGCTAATCCTACCCCAAAAATAGTAATTGGAATTTTTTTTTCTCTAAATAATTTATCTAGTCGCCAAAATCCTGCTCTTGATCCATATTCATAAATACTTTCCATGCTTATGTGTCTTCCCTTAATTGCTTTAGCACCAATAATTTCTGATAAAAAAGTCTCTGAGTATTTATCTCCATTTAATATTGAATTCTCTCCTCCTTCTTCATAATTTAAAACTATTTGAAGAGCTAATTTTGCATTATTGGGCCATGATATTTTTTTCCCCTTACTTCCATAGCCAACAAGATCTCTTGAATTTTTTTTAACCATTTATAATTTTAATTTAATTTAGATTTATTAATAATTTTTTTAATTTGAAATAGACTTAGACTTTATACCATTTAAGAAATTTATGCATTTCTTTAATTCATTAAGTTCAATAAATTCATCTACTTTATGTGCTTGTTCAATAGAACCTGGACCACATACTACAGTACTAATGCCAATTTCTTGAAAAAGACCAGCTTCAGTTCCAAACGATACTACTTCTCTAGAATTATCGCCTGTTAAACTTGAGACTAATTCACAAGCTTCAGATTTTTTAACACGATCAAACCCTGTTACCTCACCAATAATCTCTTTTGTTATTTTCGAGTTTTGAAATACATTTTTCATTTCCGGTAATAAAACTTCATTAGCATATTTATCTATTTGATCATTTAAAAATATTCCATCCTCTTTTACAACGGGTCTTGTTTCCCAATTGATATGACACTTATCTGCAATAACATTGTGAGCAATCCCACCAAAAATTCCACCTACTTGTAAAGTTGAGAAAGGTGGATCAAAAATCGAATCTTTTGGAGTTCTTTTTTTAAGCTCTTCCCTCAATTCAATAAGTTTATTTGCATATCTGGTAGCAAACTCAACTGCGCTAACTCCTTTGTGTGGTGCTGAACTGTGTCCTGCTAACCCTTCAAAATAAGTTGTATATTCATAACAACCTTTATGAGCATCAATAATTTTCATTTTTGTAGGCTCACCAATTATACAAATACCATCTTGAATATTTCTTTTTTTTAATTCTTCAATTAATATTGGAGCCCCTAAGCAAGCTGTCTCCTCGTCAAAAGTAAAACAAAAATGAATATCTCTGCTCAAATTTGTTTTAGCATAAACGGGAGCAAAGGCTAATGTGCAAGCTATAAAACCCTTCATATCACATGAACCTCTACCATAAAGCTTGTCACCTTTTATAGTGGCTTTAAATGGATCTGTACTCCAACTTTTTGAAACTGGAACTGTATCCGTATGTCCTGATAAAATAATAGGTTTTATACCATTGGTTTTTTTTGCCTTCAGAGTGGCAAAAAGATTTACCCTTTTTTTTTCGTTATCAAATGTTTTAAATGATGTAGCTCCATACTTATGAAGGTAATCTTCACAATAGTTTATTAACGCACTATTATCTTCTCCAGATATTGTCTTAAAACCTATTAGATCAGTTAAAATCTTTACTGAATTATCATATAATTCATCTAAATTAATTTCTGTACTCATAACTAATAATTAATATAAATACTGCATTTATGAAAGAACAAATAACATACGATATTTTTGATAAAGTTGATATCAGAGTTGGTACTGTGATATCTGTTAAAGTAAATGAAAAAGCAAGAAAACCATCATTGGTTCTCGAAGTAGATTTTGGTAAGGAAATAGGAGTTAAACAATCTTCTGCTCAAATTACTCATTATTATAATGAAGAAAATTTAAAAGGAAAACAGGTAATAGGTGTGTGTAATTTTGCTGAAAAAAATATTGCTGGAGTAGTTTCTCAAGTTTTGATTTTAGGCTCTATTGATAAAGAAGGAAAAGTAATTTTAGTTCATCCATCACAAAAATCTGAAAATGGATTGCCAATAGCCTAAACATGCATCCAGAGATACTATCTATTTCATTATTTTGGTTTGTTACAGCTTATACACCAGGACCAAATAATGTTGTTGCATCTTACTCTGGTTTTAATTTTGGAATTACAAAAACTATACCTCATATTTTAGGAGTAACTCTCGGTTTTACATCATTAGTGTTATTTTTATCAATAGGCCTAATTAATGTTTTTAAATTATTTCCAATTATACAAGTTATAATGAGATATCTTGGTACTTTGTTTTTAATTTATTTATCTTACAAGATTGCATTTTCAGGACCTTCAGACGACTCAAAAAAGGAAAATCCTGTAAAATTTATTGAAACTTTTTTATTTCAATATTTAAATCCAAAGGGAGTAACCGTAGCAATAATTGTTGTATCAACTTATGTAGAGCTTGGAGAAAATTATATAAATTATGCGACTCAAATAGTTGCTCTTGCCTTCTTATTTTCTATAACAAGTATCACTTTATGGACATTTG
>QCMO01000003.1 GCA_003213695.1 Pelagibacteraceae bacterium AG-422-C23
AGACTCTCGCTATTGTTTATAAATTTTTTAAAATATTTAATTTTTCTCTTATTATTTAATTTTTTTGCAGATGTATTTAAATATTTTTTAGGTGTATTTGGATTAAGTTTAATTTTATAAAAACAATGTGAATTTTGTTTCCACCCCATATTTCTTAAATAATTTCCAGCTGAAGCATATGCATCATTTGAATCCTTTAGATTTATGTAGTTATCATTATTAAAATCTACAGCATGATTTTTAATTGTTGAGGGCATAAATTGAAAAAAACCAAAAGCTCCAGCCCACGAACCATATAAGGTTTCATAATTTATTTGATTTTTTTCTATCAATTTTAATAAAATTAAAAGTTCATTAGTAAAAAATTGAGATCTTCTTTTATCATAACTTAATGTTGATAGTGATGAGAGTATGTCCATTTTTCCGACATAGGTTCCATAATTAGTTTCAATTCCCATTAAGGATAGCAATAACTCTTTTTCAATTTTATATTTTTTCTCAATTTTATTTATCAAATCAGTATGTTGATTAAAAAATGTTATACCTTTTTTGACTTTTTTATTAGATGTTCTTTTTGAAACATAGGTTTTTGTATCTTCATAAAATTCTGGCTGATATCTATCATATTCTATTACTTTAGGTAAAAATTTTACATTAGACATAACTTTATCAAAAGTAGATTCGGAAATATCATTTTTTAGTGCTAAGTTCTTGAAATCATTTTTCCATTTTAAAAAATTAATTTGATCATCAGCAAATACATTTTTTGATAAAAATAAAATTAGTAAAAAAAAAATATTAATTTGTTTCATAAAGATCTTTTAAATATATAATTACAGCAATCCAAATAATAATAAAGCTTACAAATTTAACAAATGAAAATTCTTCGTTATAATAAAAATAACCCAAAATAAACTGTAATGTTGGGGTAATATAAAAGATCATACCTGTGGGTCCTAAGCCGATTAGCTCAACTCCTCTAACGTAAAGAAATAAAGGAATCACTGTCATTGGGCCAGCAAGAATCAAGAATAAGCTTAAACCTGGGTTTGATAATGCAAAATCATTAAATCCATTTTTTGTAATAATATAAAAAGATATTATAGCAAAAGGTAAAATATAAAGACTTTCTATTAAAAGTCCAATATCAGTATCTATATTAATTTTTTTTCTAACAAGATTATAAAAAGCCCAACTTAATGCAACTATCAAACCAACCCAAGGTAAACTTTTAAGATTAAAAAAAATTAAAATAAAAATTGAAATGAATACAAGGATAATAGAAAATAATCTTTTTTTATTTAAATTTTCTTTAAAGAAAATATATCCAAGCAGAACACTTATAATTGGCATTATAAAATAACCAAAACTTGCATCAATAATTCTATCTGATGCCACAGCATAAATCCAAACTGCCCAATTAATGAAAATTAATAAACCAGAAATAAATAATCCAATAAGATTTTCTTTTTTTTCAATAATCTTTAAAAATATTTTCCATTTGGAAAAAAATGTAGTTGTTAATATCAACATTACAGCTGTCCACAAGCATCTATGAACAACTAGCTCTACATGACCTATAAAAGAAACATATTCAAAATATATTACTCCTATAAAACCCCACCAAAATGATCCTAAAGAAGTTAATAGCAATCCTTTATTGAATTCTTTTTTCATAGGCAATTGTATTATTAAATAATAACTATGTTAAATAGACTATTTTATAGTTGAATTAAATATTTTTAATTATAAAAGCTTCTTAAAGGAGAGATGGCTGAGCGGTTGAAAGCACCGGTCTTGAAAACCGGCAAAGGGGCAACTCTTTCCTGGGTTCGAATCCCAGTCTCTCCGCCATATATTTTATTTTTCATATTTAAAATTTTTAAATAAATTATTTATTATATTATTTTCAAATACAATTTCGGTTTGTAATCCATTATAAAAATTATATAAATTATTATCGTCAATATTTAATAATTTTTCTAATTCAATGAGATCATTCATACTTAATTCATTGATATATTCTTTGGTAAATGCACCTAGAAGTTTATCCATTTCTTTTGTGCCGCGATAATTTGATCTATAAATTATTTTTTTTTTTAATTGTTCTGTTTCGTTAACCATTATTAAAATATATATTATTTGTTAATGGATAATAAAAGTAATTACAAGTATCTATTATCAGATTTATCAAATCTGAAAGGCGTTGGAATCAAAACAAAAAATTTACTAGTTAAAAAAAAGATTAATAATATTTTTGATTTATTATGGAAATTGCCTAAATCTTACACAGATAGAAGTTTAACATCTAAGGTTAAAGACTTGCATATTGGTGAAAATCAAACAATTACGGTGATACCTAAAAAATTTTTTTTTCCGAGAATAAGAAATTTGCCTAATAGAGTTTTGTGTTCTGATGAAACTGGAGAAATAGATTGTGTCTTTTTTAACAGCTATGAAGGTTATATTAAAAAGATTCTACCTATAGGCAAAGAAGTTACAATTAGTGGAAAAATAGGATTTTTTAGAAATAAGTATCAACTCACAAATCCAAAATACGTTTCTGAGGACTCATCTTTAATAAGACAAAAACATAATTCATATTCTCTTACAGAAGGAATTTCTGAAAAAATTTATAATAAAATAATAAATCAAATTATTGAAAATTTACCTATTCTTGAAGAATGGCACTCCAAAAATGTACTAAATAAATTTAATAATATTAGTTGGAATGCCTCAATCAAGGAGCTGCATAAACCAGAAAATATAGGAAAATATAAAGAAAAATTTTATCAGCGACTTGCTTATGATGAAATATTTTCTACTTTTTTAGTTAACTCTGAAATAAGAAAAAAGATAAAAAAAATTAAGAAAAAAAGTAAAATTTTTAATATTCAAGATCAAGAAAAAATAATTCAAAATTTAAATTTTTTATTAACCAATGACCAAAGAAAATGTTTAGATGAAATTAATAAAGATTTATATTCTTCGACAAAAATGTTTAGACTTTTACAAGGTGATGTTGGTAGTGGAAAGACTATAGTTTCTTTGTTATCAGCTCATAACACTATTAATTCAGGATGTCAGGTTGCTTTTATGGCCCCAACAGAAATTTTAGCAAAACAACATTTTGATTTTGCAAAGAAAATCTTTCCAAAAAATTTTAAAATTGAATTCATATCTGGAAAGTCTAATTATAAAAATAAAAACGATGTTCTTAAAAGATTATTGTCAAATGAAATTGATATTATTTTTGGTACTCATGCAATTTTTCAAAAAAAAATTGTTTTTAAAAATTTGGGACTAATAATTATCGATGAACAACATAAGTTTGGAGTTAATCAAAGAAAAAAATTGTCGGATAAAGGAGGAGATAATTGTGATGTTTTATTAATGACTGCAACACCAATACCAAGAACTTTAACTATGACAATATATGGTGATATGGATCTATCAATTATACGCGAAAAACCCAGATCAAGAAAACCAATCAAAACCTACAGTAAACTAGAAAGTAAGATTGATGAAGTTATCAATTTTATTAAAAAACAGATCAAGTTAGAAAATCAAATTTTTTGGGTTTGTCCATTAATTGATGAATCAAAAAAATTAGATCATGCCTCAGCAATAAAAAAATATGAGTTTTTAAAAAAGATTTTTCCTAATAGAGTATCTTTAATTCATGGTAAAACAAGTTCTGAAGATAAAGAAGCAATACTAGACAACTTTTTAAAAAAAAAATTTGATATTTTGGTATCAACTACAATAATTGAAGTGGGTATTGATTTTCCTAATGCAAATGTAATTATTATTGAAAATGCAAATAAATTTGGACTTTCTCAATTACATCAATTACGTGGTCGTGTTGGCAGAGGTAAAAAAGATTCTACTTGTATAATGTTATTTAAATCAAATTTAAGTGAAAATGCAAAAAAAAGAATAAATATTTTAAAAAATTCAAATGATGGATTTGAAATTTCAGAGGAAGATATGAAAATAAGAGGTTTTGGAGACGTACTTGGTTTTAAGCAAAGTGGAATTAAAAATTTTAAACTTGCTGATCCAATACATAATAGTGATCTTTTTTTATTAGCTGAAAAGGAAATTAAAAGAATAGAAAAAAATAATGAAGATATTAGTAAATTTAAGCCCTTAATAAAATTGTATGATAGAGCAGATATTATTAATGATATAGCTTAATTTTTTCCTGACGAGGTTCCTGCTGAAACTATAAATTTTGAGGCCTCCTCAAAAGTCATGTTTAAATAAATGACTTCATCGATAGGAAACATTAACAAAAAACCACTTGTAGGATTCGGTGTAGTTGGAACAAATACATTAATCAATTTCTTATTTGTTTTGTCAGCCATTTCACCTTTATTTTCCTTAGTTGCAAAACCAACTGCCCAAACACCTTTTCTTGGATACTCGATTAAAACAACACTTTTTTTATCATTATCTTTATTAGAAAATGACTCGGTCATTTGTAAAATTGCTGAATAAATAGTTCTTAAAAAAGGTATTCTCTTAAATAAATCATCGATCAATTTTAAAATTTTTTTACCCAAAAATGATAATGATAATCCTCCAACAATTGTTATAAATAAGACGGATAAAATAATTTCAATTCCTGGAATTGCATATGGCAAATAACTATTGGGGTTTATATTTTCAGGGACAATATTGGATGAAATACCAATTATAAATTTTGTTAAATATAGTGTAAAACCAATCGGTATTAAAACCACAACACCTGTAATGAAATAATTTCTAAGTATTAAAGTGATTGATTTTTTTTTTTTATTTTTTTGCATAAATTCAATTAAAACTCGAGTAGATTACAAAGGAAATTGCTATTATAAAAAGGAATAATAAAATATTATTATTTAGATTCATTAACAAGTATAATATCAATAATATAAAATGAATAGAAGAAAATTTTTATCTTATGTTGGATGCGGTTGTTGTGGATTTATTCTAAATTCTTGCTCTACAGCCCCAATTACTCAAAGAAGACAGCTAAAAATAATACCAGAAGCAAAATTAAATGCTCAAGCGGCTCAAATTTATGAAAAAATTAAAGAAAAAGAAAAGATGAGTAAAGATTTAAAATCACTCAATTTGATAAAAGATATTGGAAAAAAAATGGAAAATTCTATTGGTGAATATTTTTACCAATCAAAAATAGATGATCCAACAGTAAATTTTGATTGGGAATATATATTAATAGAAAATAAAAAAGTAAGAAATGCCTGGTGTATGCCTGGTGGAAAAATAGCAGTTTACACTGGAATTCTTGAAGTCACAAAAAATAAAAATGGTCTAGCCGCTGTAATGGGACATGAGATTGCACATGCGGTAGCAAAACATTCTGTAGAAAGAGCAAGTCGTGGTGCGATATTAAATACAGGAACTCAACTACTTGATATTTTTACTGGAGGTAAGTTATCTCAGGTTAATAGAGCTACAGGAATGAATACTGTGGGATTATTATCGCAACTTGGAATAATGAACCCCTTTAACCGAAAACAAGAAAGTGAAGCTGATTATTTGGGTATGATTTTCTCATCACTTTCAGGTTACGATATAAGAGAAACAGTAAAAATTTGGGAAAGAATGAAAGAGTTTAATAAAGGTAAGGCACCACCTGAATTTATGAGCACTCATCCTTCTGCAGAAAATAGAATAAAAAAAATAAACGAGTGGACTAATGAAATAATATTGGACTATCCACCAATAAATATATCATAGATTTATTGGTGAGCCGTGATGGACTCGAACCATCGACCCATTCCTTAAAAGGGAATTGCTCTACCAACTGAGCTAACGGCCCATTTTATCTTGAATGACATCGTGTATACATAATTATTCAAATAATTCAAATAAGAATTTCTGAGACAAATAGTTTCTTTAATTACAACTTATCTATGTATTTATCGTGGAAATCATCAAATGTACCATTCATGATATTATGTCGAATTGCTGACATTAATTCTTGATAAAAGTTAATATTATGCAGAGTTAAAAGCATAGATCCTAAAATTTCGTTAGTATTAAATAAATGATTTAAATAATTTTTTGAGTATCTATTTAAATCTAAATTTTTACATTTAGCATCAAGTGGAGAATCGTCGTTTTGATATTTATTATTTTTTATATTAAGTCTACCCTCCCATGTAAAAGCTAGACCCGTTCTACCCGATCTAGTTGGCATAACACAATCAAACATGTCTATTCCACGTTTTACAGCTCCCAAGATATCAGATGGAGTTCCTACTCCCATAAGATAGTGTGGCTTATCTTTAGGAAGAAAATCTTTTAATCCTTCTAAAACTGTAAACATTTCTTTTTGAGTTTCACCTACAGCTAATCCACCAACTGCATATCCATCAAATCCTATTTTTTTTAATCCAGTTAAAGATTCAATTCTTAAATCTTTGAATAAACCTCCTTGAATAATGCCAAAAAGAGCTTTGTGAGGATTTTTGCCAAAAGATTTTTTTGAACGCTCTGCCCAATGTAATGATAAATTCATCGACTCCTTAATTAAATTATAATCATCAGTTTTTTTTGGACATTCATCCATTATCATCACTATATCTGAATTCAACCCTAGTTGAATTCTTATACTTTCCTCGGGGCTTAGATAAAATTTTTTACCATCTACATGTGAATTGAAAATTGCACCCTTAATCTTATCAATCTTATTTAATTTTGATAGAGACATTACTTGAAAACCACCAGAGTCAGTTAATATCGGAAGATCACAATTCATAAACTGATGTAATCCACCAATACGCTGGATCCTTTCAACACCAGGTCTAATCATAAGATGATATGTATTTCCTAAAATAATTTCTGATCCTGTTTTTTTAATATCCTCAATCTTACAAGCTTTAACAGTGGCTTGTGTGCCAACTGGCATAAAGGCTGGGGTATTAATGTTGCCTCTATGAGTTTCAATTAAACCACATCTTGCGTATTTATCAGAGGCTAAAACTTTAAAGGCAAAGTTTTTCAATGCCATTTGTTAATTATAATGATTTAAAGCTTATAATTTTATCAGGATCTGAAACAGCACCATTATTACTTTCATCACCTCTTTTAATTTTATCAACAACCTCCATACCTTCGATAACCTTACCGAAAACTGTATATTGCCTATCTAAAAAAGGAGCTGGTTTAAAACATATAAAAAATTGACTGTTAGCACTATTTGGATCTGAGGACCTAGCCATTGATAATGTTCCACGGTCATGGGGAAGACTATTAAACTCTTCTTTTAAATCTGGTAAATCTGATCCACCCATACCAGCTCTTCTTAAATCAAAATCACTTGATCCTGAATTACCAAATTTTACATCACCAGTTTGAGCCATGAAACCATCAATTACTCTGTGGAACACAACATTATCGTATTTACCAGAATTTGCTAATTCTTTTATTCTTTTTACATGATTAGGTGCTACATCTTCGTATAATTCAATTTTAACGTCTCCATCTTTAAGTTTTAATATCATTATATTCTCCTTTGATATTGCTTGGTTAATAATAAAAAGAAAAATAAATAAGTTAATAAATATCTTTTTCATATTTTTCTTTAAGTAATTTAATAGTACTTTTGGTTGTAAACTTTTTAATATCGCCTTTCAATTTGATTATTTCTTTGACAAACTTTGAAGAAATAATTTGATTTTCAACATCTGACATTAAAAATAAGGTTTCAATATTATTATTTAACTTTCTATTCATTCCTGCTAATTGAAATTCATATTCAAAATCGGATACAGCTCTTAAACCTCTTAGTATAACATTAGATTTGTATTTATTGCACAAATCTGTTGTCAATGAAGAAAATGATATAATTAAAATTTTTTTTTTATTAAGTTTAAGATCTGTAAATAATGCTTTTTTAATTATTTCAATTCTTTCCTCAGAATTGAAAAGATAATCTTTATTATCTACATCAGAAACGGCTACAACAATTTTATCAAAAAATTTTAAACCTTTTTTAATGACATCTATGTGCCCGAAGGTTATTGGGTCAAATGTGCCAGGATAAATAGCTACCTTATTCATTATACTAAATTATCGTCAATTTTATCAGCAGAAACAACCTTTTCTTCCCCCGATAACTTTATTATTCTAACACCTTGAGTATTTCTACCCGCAGTTCTAATTTCTTTAACTGCCACTCTGATGACCCTGCCCTTATTAGTAGAAATCAATATTTCATCTCCATCATAAACTGGAAACGAGGAAGAAATATTCCCATTTCTAGGAGAATTAATTATTCCAATTATCCCCTTTCCACCCCTATTTGTAACTCGATAATCTATATCAGGTGTTTTTTTTCCAAACCCATTTTCTGTTATAGATAAAATAAATTTTTCCTTAGCTTTAAATTCTGACTTATCATCTTTTGATTTTTTTCCATTACTAATGCTTTTATTGCTATCAATAATCGATAAAGATACTATTTGGTCATTTGGACCCAAAACTATTCCTTTAATTCCTTTAGATGAACGACCCTTAAAAACTCTAAGTTTTTTAGACTCAAATCGAATACATTTTCCAGTCCTTGTGCTAAGAATTATATCTTGATGATCTTTGCAAATTTTTACACCTACAATTTTATCATTTGGATCAAGTTTCATTGCAATTTTTCCAGCCGAATTAATAGAAGAAAAATCTTCTAAACTGTTTTTTCTGATCTTACCTTGAGCCGTTGCAAATACAATTTGGTAATTTTTGAGCTCAGACTCATCATCTGGGAAAGGCATAATTGAGCTTATTGATTGATGGTTTTTTAATGGTAAAATATTAAATAAAGATTTGCCTTTTGAAGCTGATGATCCTTCAGGAATTTTCCAAGCTTTAATTCTATAAACTAACCCTTCTGTTGAAAAAAATAAAACAGAAGTGTGAGTGTTTACTGATAATGTTTGAACTACAGAATCTTCATTTCTTGTTGTTATGCCGGTTTTTCCTTTTCCACCTCTTTTTTGAGTTTTTACATTATTTAAAGAACCTCTCTTAATGTAACCTTGTAAAGTAACTGTAATTAAAACTGATTGTTTTTGAATTGTCTCTTCGATATTATAATTTAAAACAGCATCAATAATTTTTGTTCGTCTTGGTGTTGAATATTTTTCTTTTATATTTTTAAGTTCTTGACTTATTACTCTTTGTAATTCTTTCTTTGAAGAAATTATTTTTTTATACTTAATAATCAATTCAGCCAATTTCTTTATTTCAACTTCTATTTCATTAATTCCTAGAGCAGTTAATTTTTGTAACCGAAGTTCTAAAATAGCATCAACTTGTGAATCTGAAAGTAAGTACATATTTTTTGATTTTTTATTTTCAATTAAAGAAATCATTTTTTGTGACTTATTAATCTTCCACTTAATTTTTAGTATTGACTTTTTTGCATCATCTGGAGTTTTTGAATTTCTTATTATCTTTATTATTTTATCTAAATTTTCTACTGACACAGATAAGCCAATTAGAATATGAGCTCTTTCCTCAGCTTTTTTTAAATCAAATTTTGTTTTTTTTATAACTACGTCTTCTCTAAAAGAAAGAAAATTTGTTAAAAAATCTTTCAAATTACAAGTTTCAGGTTTACCTTCTACAATAGCTAAGGTGTTAAAACCAAATGAACTTTCTATCTGTGTATTCTTATATAATTGTCTTTTAACTGTTTCTGGCTCTACACCATTTCGTAAATCAATTGAAACTCTTATTCCTTCTCTATTAGACTCATCTCTAATATCTCTAATTCCCTCTATTTTTTTTTCTCTAACTAATTGAGCTATTCTTTCATTTAGGACTGATTTATTCACTTGGTAAGGTATTGATGTTATGACAAGTCTTTCTCTTCCATTTTTTAAACTTTCAATAGAAATTTCCCCCCGTATTTTAAAAGATCCTCTTCCTTTATTGTATCCTTGTTTAATAATATCTTTACCTATTATTATTCCACCAGTAGGAAAATCTGGGCCAGGTATATGTTTCATTAATTCTTTAATCTTTATGTCTTTATTTTCAATTAAAGCTAAAGTGCCATCAACAACTTCGCCTAAATTATGAGGTGGAATACTAGTTGCCATCCCCACTGCAATACCACCAGCGCCATTAACTAATAAGTTCGGAAATTGAGCAGGTAAAACTGAAGGTTCTTTTTCTGTTTCATCGTAATTACTTTTGAAAGTAATTGTATTTTTTTCAATATCCTCAATTAAAAACTGAGATACTTTTGACAACCTTGTTTCAGTATACCTCATTGCTGCTGCAGGATCTCCATCTATTGAGCCAAAATTTCCTTGACCATCAACGAGTGGTAAACTCATTGAAAAATCTTGCACCATTCGTACAAGAGCGTCATAGACTGATTGATCCCCATGTGGGTGATATTTACCAATTACATCTCCTACTATTCTTGCAGATTTTCTAAACTGTTTAGACCAATCATATCCTCCATTGTACATTGCATATAAAATTCTTCTATGAACCGGTTTAAGTCCATCTCTTATATCTGGCAATGCTCTACTGACTATAACACTCATTGCATACGATAGATAAGATGAGCTCATCTCATCATGCATTGAAATAAGTTTTATATTTTTATCCTCTGGGACTTCGGTTTTTTGCATAAAAATTAAAATGGAATTTCGTCATCCATATCATTTGATATTTGTGACATGTCCTCATTATTATTTTGCGGTTGAGAGTTATCATTAGCTATTCCACCACCCGAATTTCCACCACCTAACATTGTTAACGATGAATTGTATCCTTGTATTACAACTTCAGTTGAGTATTTGTCCTGACCAGATTGCTCATCTTTCCATTTTCTAGTGGTTAATTGACCTTCTACATAAATCTGAGCCCCTTTTTTTAAATATTGCTGAACCACATTGACTAAACCTTCATTAAATACAACTATACGGTGCCATTCAGTTTTTTCTTTTTTTTCACCTGTATTTTTATCTTTCCAAGATTGACTTGTAGCTAGACTCAATCTCGCTACACTTTTTCCATTAACCATTTGTTTAATCTCTGGGTCTGCGCCCAAACGACCAATTAAAAGTACTTTATTTAAACTTCCAGCCATAATATTTTAATATTTGTTAATTTAATTAATTAGAATTATATCACAATTTACTCTGAATATTAATTTTATTAAGTCAAAGCAACAAAAAATATGATTAAAAAGATAGTTATTAAGGGCGCTAAAGAACATAATTTAAAGAATATTTCTTTAGAAATTCCTAAAGATAAATTTGTGGTAATTACAGGTCTATCAGGGTCTGGAAAATCATCACTTGCATTTGACACAGTATATGCTGAAGGACAAAGACGATATGTCGAAAGTTTATCTGCTTATGCTCGACAATTCTTAGACAAAATGAAAAAGCCTAATGTTGATCTTATCGAGGGTTTAAGCCCAGCGATATCGATTGAACAAAAAAATACATCAAAAAATCCAAGATCTACAGTTGCTACTGTAACCGAAATTTATGACTATATGAGAGTTTTATATGCTAGAGCAGGAATACCATATTCACCATTCACTGGAAAACCTATTGAGTCTCAAACAGTTAGTCAAATTGTAGATAGAATTAAACAATTACCAAAAAAATCAACTATTTATCTTTTTGCTCCTGTAGTTAGGGGTCGTAAAGGTGAATATAAAAAAGAAATTTTAGCTTATAAAAAAAGAGGGTTTAGAAAAATAAAAATTGATGAAGTAATATATGACATTGAAAAAATACCTGAATTAAATAAAAAAGTTAAACATGATATTTCTATATTAGTTGATAGAATAATTCTTAATTCATCTCTAGGTAATAGACTAGCCGAAGGAATTGAGACAGCAATAAATTTAGCAAATGGTCTTTTATTTGTAGAATTCGAAGATGAAACATTACCAAAAAAATTTAGAAAATTAGAAAAATTAATATTTTCAACTAAATTTGCGTGTCCTGAAAGTGGATTTACAATTGAGGAAATAGAACCAAGGTTATTTTCTTTCAATAGTCCTTTTGGAGCATGTGAAGAATGCGAGGGTATTGGTATTAAACTTAATGTTGATCCTAATTTAGTTATACCGAATGAAAAAAAAAGTATTATTGATGGAGCTATTGAACCTTGGGCTAAAACAACTACGTTATATTATGCACAAACTTTAGCCTCTCTTTCTAAACACTACAATTTTTCTTTAGAGGAAAAATGGTCAAAACTTTCGAAAAAAGTAAAAGATATCATACTATATGGTTCGGATGATGAAGAAATTAAATTTACTTATGATGATGGTTATGAAAAATATTCACATAAGAAAACGTTTGAAGGTGTTATTAATAATTTAGAAAGAAGATATCTTGAAACTGATAGTGATTGGAAAAGAGAAGAAATAGCACAATATCAATCAGACACTAAGTGTGAAAGATGTAACGGACATAGGCTAAAAGATGAGGCACTTTGTGTAAAAATTAATGGTTTACATATAAGCGAAGTTACAGAAAAATCAATTTCTGACGCAGCCAAATGGTTTGAGGAACTTAAAAATAATCTTGATAAAAGACAAATTAAAATTGCTGAACATATTTTAAAAGAAATAAATGAAAGACTTAATTTTTTATTAAATGTTGGGCTTGATTATTTAACTTTATCAAGAGAGTCAGGAACTTTATCAGGAGGAGAGGCTCAAAGAATAAGATTGGCATCACAAATTGGTTCTGGATTAACTGGAGTTTTATACGTTCTTGACGAACCTTCTATTGGGCTTCATCAAAAAGATAATGTAAAACTAATAAATGCTTTAAAAAGATTAAGAGACTTAGGAAATACTGTTATAGTTGTTGAGCATGATACTGAAACCATGGAAAATGCTGATCATATAATTGACCTCGGACCTGAGGCGGGAAATAATGGCGGTCAAGTTGTTGCACAAGGATCTTATGATGAAATAAGCCAAAATAAACATAGTATTACTGGTAAATATCTTTCAAATAAATTGAAAATAAATGTTCCTCCAAAAAGAAGATTAGCTAAGAATGGAAGATTTTTAGAAATAACCGGTGCAACAGGAAATAATTTAGATAATGTAAATCTCAAAATACCATTAGGAAGTCTAACATGTGTAACTGGGGTTTCTGGAAGTGGTAAATCAACTTTAATTCTTCAAACACTTTATAATGCACTTAATTTAACTTTAAATAATAATAAATCTAGAAAAATTCCAAAACCATTTAAAGGTTTTAAAGGAACTGAATTAGTTGATAAAATTATAGATATAGATCAATCACCTATTGGACGAACACCAAGATCAAATCCAGCTACTTATACTGGAGCATTTGGTCCAATTAGAGATTGGTTTACTGGATTACCTGAATCAAAAACAAGAGGATACAAGCCTGGAAGATTTTCATTTAACGTCAGGGGAGGAAGATGTGAAGCATGTGAAGGTGACGGTGTAATAACATATGAAATGCATTTTCTTCCAGATGTTTATATTCAATGTGATGAATGTAAAGGTACTAGATATAATAGAGAAACTTTAGAAATAAAATTTAAAGACAAAAGTATCGCAGATGTTTTGAATATGACTGTAGATGAGGGTTGTGAATATTTCGAAAATATATCAAACATTAAAACTAAATTATTAACATTAAAAAAAGTTGGTTTAGGCTATATTAAAATTGGACAACAAGCTACGACCCTTTCTGGTGGAGAAGCACAAAGAATTAAATTAGCTAAAGAATTATCTAAACGATCCACAGGAAGAACTGTATACATATTAGATGAACCTACTACTGGGTTACATCAACACGATATAAAAAAATTACTGGAAATTCTTCATACTTTTGTTGCTTTAGGAAATACTGTTGTTGTAATCGAACATAATCTAGATGTCATTAAAACTGCTGATTATATTGTAGATATGGGGCCAGAAGGAGGTGTTAAAGGCGGAAAAATTATCGCAGAGGGTAAACCAGAGGAAATTTGTAAGATTGATATGAGTTATACTGGTAAATTTTTAAAACCTCTCTTATAAAAAAACATTGTTATTTCTCATCTAAATTAGTATAAATTAATTAATGGGGAATTTATTATCATCTTTATCCAAAACAATTCACGCTTCTTTAGCGCTAGCAATACTTTTGTTCCTGGGCCTATTCTATCAAAATGATGGGTTTAGTTTTGATAGACTTTTCTGGAGTTGGATTGCAAGATATACTCATGTGGTGGTTGGTATAATGTGGATTGGATTATTATGGTATTTTAATTTTGTTCAAATTCCAAACATGGGAAGAATTCCAGATGATCAGAAACCAGCTATAGGAAAAGTAATAGCTCCTGCGGCTCTTTTTTATTTTAGATGGGGTGCAGCTTTTACAATTTTATCAGGTTTAATACTGGCAGGTCTTAATGGGTATCTTCATGATGCTATGACCTTAAGTATTGGGTCGGGAATTCCCAAACATACTGCTATTGGAATTGGTATGTGGCTTGGTGTTATTATGGCTTTTAATGTTTGGTTTGTAATTTGGCCAAATCAAAAAAGAGCTTTGGGTATGATTGAATGTGATCCAGAAATAAAAGCAAAGTCAGCAAGAACTGCTATGTTATTTTCAAGAACAAACACTTTATTGTCAATACCTATGTTGCTAAGTATGGTAGCAGCTCAAAATTTATATTAATTTATCTATTCTTCTTTTAGGATTGTTTTTTGCGACACTCTAAGTCTTACTAGTACTGTATTAGCTATATAAATAGATGAATAAGTTCCAAACACTACTCCAAAAATCATTGCTAGAGAAAAGCCTTTTAAGATTTCACCTCCAAAAAAGAATATAGAAAGAAGTGCTAAAAGTGTGGTAATTGATGTAATTAATGTTCTTGATAATGTTTCATTAATTGAAATATTTGTTAATTCATAAATTTTAATATCAGAATATTTTTTTAAATTTTCTCTTACTCTATCAAAAATAACAACAGTATCATTCATTGAATAACCTACTATTGTTAAAACAGCAGCAATAATTGATAAATTTATTTCTAGTCCCAATAAAGAAAATAAGCCTAATGTAACTATAACATCATGAAATAATGCCAGTATAGCACCGAGACTAAATTGCCATTCGAACCTTATCCAGATATAGATTAGCATTAAAGCTAAAGCAACTGAAATAGCGATTATACCTGAGTTTAGAAGTTCTTTACTTACCTTTGGACCAACATTTTCAACTCTTCTAAAATTAAAGTTATTACCAAAAGATTTATCCAAATTTTTTTTAATTTCTTCTATGACATTTTTATCATTATTATTCTCAAATTTTATTAAAAAATCAGTTTCATTTCCAAAATTTTTAACTGAAACATCCCCTAAGTCCATTTGATTTAAATTATCTCTAATTGAAGAAACATTTATTTTTGAGTCTGTGGATCTTAATTCAATCAAAGTTCCACCTTTAAAATCTATACCAAAATTTAAACCCTTTAATATCAATAATGATAAAGAAATCACCACTAGAGCAATAGAAATTATATTAAACTTATTATAGTGCTTGTTGAATGCTATCATTTAAATTAACTCCTCCTTTTCTTTATTTTTTGAGACATATAAAACTGTTAATAGTCTAGCAATAAAATATACTGAAAAAAGTGTTGTGAAAATTCCAATTCCTAGAGTTAATGAAAAACCTTTTATTGGTCCAGATCCCATAAAAAATAAGATTATTGCAGCTAATAAAGTTGTTATGTTTGCGTCTAATATTGCTGTCTTTGATTTTGTATAACCACTATCAAAAGCTATTAATACATTTTTCTCATTTTTAATTTCTTCTTTAATTCTCTCAAATATTAAAACGTTTGCATCTACAGCCATACCAACTGTTAAAATTATCCCAGCTATTCCTGGTAGAGTTAAAGTTGCTTCAAATATTGTAAGAATACCAACCAATAAAAACAAGTTTATTATTAATGCTGTATTAGTAATTAATCCAAATATTTTATACTTAACAAATATAAATAAAATTACTAATATAAATCCAATAATTAAAGCTATCATTCCTGCATTAATTGAGTCTTGACCTAAATCAGGACCAACGGTTCTTTCTTCAATAATATTTAAAGGTGCTGGTAAGGCACCAGATCTCAAAAGCAATGCTAAGTCAGTAGCTGACTGAAAGGTAAATCCACCACTTATTTGACCTGATCCACTAGCAATAGTATCTCTTATAACTGGGGCACTTATGATTTTTCCATCAAGGACTATCGCTAATTGCTTTCCAATTCCAGTTGATGTGGCTTTGCCAAATCTTTTCGCACCTACTCTATCAAGTGTAAAAGATACAACAGTTTCATTTGTCTCATTGTTCATTCTTGGTTGGGCATCTAATAAGTTTTCACCACTTAAAATTATTCTTTTACTTACTGTAGTTTCTTCTGATCCATCTTCATACTTTAGTTTTTCTGAACCAAAAGAGCCATTTGTTTCATTCGTAACAAATCTAAATGTCAAGTTTGCAGTTTTACCAAGTAACGATTTAATCCGCATAGGGTCATCTAATCCTGGTAGCTCAACTAAAATTCTATCATTTCCTCGTTTGAGAATATTAGGTTCGTTTGTACCTATCTCATCAATTCTTCTTCTTACAATTTCTAAAGCTTGGTCTTGAGATGAAGTTTTAAGTTCAATAATACCTTGTTTTGAATAATTAACAGTAAATTCATTGTTTTCTTCTATTATATCTAATTCATGAGATTTGAACCTTGGATAATAAGGATTGAGATTACTTTCCTTATCAGTAAAAATTTCCAATATTTGGTCTTTAAATTTTTCATCAGATGAAAATGTAATTTTTTGCTCTTTAAGCTTTATATTTTTAATTTTGATTTTTTTTTCTTTAAAATAATTTCTAATAATAACAGTAAAATTTTGTAATTTCTGTTCAATGACTGGTGAATTATCAATTTCTAATAATAAATATGAACCACCCTGTAAATCTAGACCGAGATTTATTTTTTTTTTTATTAAATCATTACTAAAATTTAAAATATTTGAAGATGCGAATAAAACAAAAATAAATGTAATTAAAATTATAAAAAAAATTTTAATTTTAGAAAAGTAAAGCACTTTAAATAAATGAAACTTATTTTTTAACTTCTTGAGAATTCATTAAACTTTGAACTCCTGTACCTCTTATAACTTCTACGGTTACATTGTCAGCTATTTCGACTTCTATTTTATCATTGTCTATAACTCTTGTAATAGTTCCTGTAATTCCACCTGAGGTAACAATTTTATCTCCTTTTTTCAAACCCTCAACCATCGCTTTATGTTCTTTAACTTTCTTTTGTTGAGGTCTAATTAAGAAAAAATAAAAAATAACAAAAATTAGTATTAATGGTATAAATTGACCTATTCCTGAACTTTCCATAAAACTCCTTTATTAAAAAGGAATATTTATACTATCTATAAGATTAAAACAACTTTAATTGACTGAAATTTTTTCTAAATTGTTCATATAAGGTCTTAGTACTTTCGGAATGGTTATTGAACCATCTTTTTGCTGATAATTTTCTAAAATGGCAATAAGAGTTCTACCAACCGCCAAGCCACTACCATTAAGAGTACCGGCATAAAGTGTTTCATTTTTAAGACTTTTGTATCTAGTTTTCATTCTGACAGCTTGAAACGTTGAGCACGATGAACATGATGAAATTTCTCTATATTTGTTCTCTGAAGGTAACCAAACTTCTATATCATATGTTTTTTCAGCACTGAAGCCCATATCTCCGCTGCACAAAATCATTTTTCTATATGGTAGATTTAAAAGATCCAAAATATCTGTCGCGCAATTAGTCATCCTCTCAAGTTCTTCAGAACATTTTTCTTGCTCTACAATACTTACCATCTCTACTTTATAAAACTGATGTTGTCTGATCATACCTTTTGTATCTTTACCATAACTGCCTGCCTCTTTTCTAAAACATGGAGTAGAAGCTACAAATCTCATAGGTAAAGATTTTATATCTACAATCTTATCTTTAACAATATTGGTTAAAATTACTTCTGCTGTTGGAATTAAAAATTTTCTATCAGTTCCTTCTTCAAGTTTAACTTCAAATTGATCATTTTCAAATTTAGGAAGTTGACCAGTTCCAAACATTGTACTTTCTGAAGCTAATAATGGTGGAGAAATTTCTTCATAGCCATTTTTTAAAATATGGGTATCGAGCATAAAATTAGATAAAGACCTTTCTAATAAAGCTAACTTATTTTTTACAAAAACAAACCTTGAACCAGTTGTTTTGGCTGCCAGATCAAAATCTAACATTCCAAGATTTTCACCTAATTGATAATGTGATTTAGGTTTAAAATCGAATTTTGGTATTTCGCCATATTTTTTAATTTCAATATTATCATTTTCACTTTTACCCTCTGGAACATCTTTGTGAGGTATATTTGGAATATTTGATAAAATTTTTTCTAAATCTTCACTTATTAATTTTTGTTTTTTTGAAATTTGATCTAAAGTTGAAGAAATTTCTTTTGATTTTGAAAATAAAGATTTATCTTTAGATTTAGAAATATCTTTTTTCTCTTTTTCTAAATTTTCTTTTTTTTGAATTAATTCTCTATTTTGTTCGTCTAAATTTCTAAGTTTATCAAAATCAATATTTGCTGATCTTTTTTCTAAAGCTTTTTTAAAAGCATCAAAATCTTTTCTTATTTCTCTTAAATTATGCATTAGAATCTTTTAAATTTTTTTTTTCTATAAATTTTACTGAAAATATTGATAATTCATATAAAATTAATAGTGGTATAGCTAAACCAATTTGCGTAATTGGATCAGGCGGGGTTAAAAAAGCTGCTGCCGCAAATATTATAACAATCACATATTTTCTTCTTTTTTTTAAAAATTCAGAGTCTACTACACCGACTCGTGCCAACAAGCTGAGGATTACAGGTAATTGAAAGCTTATACCAAAGGCAAAAATAAGTTTCATCACCAATGATAAATACTCATTTACTTTAGCTTCAAGTTGAATAGGTAAATTTGTTGCTAAACCTGAACTTTCAAATGATAAAAAAAATTTAATTGCTAGAGGCATTATTAAATAATAGACCAACATACCACCTAAAAGAAATAAGATTGGTGTTAAAATTAAATAAGGCAAGATTGCTGTTTTCTCATGTTTATAAAGCCCTGGTGCTATAAACTTCCATATTTGAATTAATATATACGGACATGTTACAAAAAAAGCTGCAAAAAAAGATACTTTTAAATATGTTAAAAATGTCTCTTGAAGTGCTGTAAAAATAAGTCTTCTATCAGAAGGATCATCTTTAACCGCATTTGCAAATGGTTCTACTAAAAAACCATATAAATATTCAGCAAAAAAATAACAACCAACAAAAAAAATTATCAAAAATATAAAGCTGTGTATTAACCTTTTTCTTAATTCTGCTAGATGACTTATAAAGCCACCTTCATTTTCATCATGACTCATCTTTTTTATCTTCTTTTTTTTTTATTTGATTATCTTCAATATCAATATTTGAAACTTCATTTTGAATATTATTGATATATTTTTTTGCTGTTCCTATCCAAGAACCAATTTTTTTTAACATTATCGGAAAATCCTTGGGACCAAGCACAATAATAGCAATCGTTACTACAATTAAAATCTCAAACCAACCAATAGTAGGCATGTGATTTATTCTTTATCGTTAGAATTATTTGACTCTTTATTATCTTCGGAAATATTTTTAGGTTCTGACTCGTCGTTTACATCAGAAGCCATTCCTTTTTTGAAGCTCTTGATACCTTTAGCCAAATCACCCATCAAACTAGATATTTTGCCTCTTCCAAATAATAAAACAACTATAATAACTACTACTGCTATTTGTGTTAAGCTTGGCATCATAATATTAGTTTTATACCCTTTTTATTCAAAAATTAAAAGTGAGTTTTTACTTATCTTCCTCGGCCTCAAGCGTGCTATTTAACATTTCATCAATATTTGAGTAAATGTCCTCTTTTTTTTCACCTTGTTTTTCTTTATAGAATTTTCCAGTTCCAAAAATTGCATTATCAATATTAGAACTGTCAATTAATCCAGCGGCTCCTAATTCATCTACTGTCGGCAAATCGGATAATTTTTGAAGATTAAAATGACTTAAAAAATCATCAGTCGTAATATATTGAATAGGTCTACCTGGAACATCTTTTCTACCACCTGGTTTTACCCAATTAAGTTCCATCAATATTTCAAGAGTATTTGTTCCAAATGCAACTCCTCTTATTTCTTCTATTTCAGCCCTGGTCACAGGTTGATGGTAAACAATTATAGCCAAAGTTTCAATTGCAGCTCTAGATAATTTTTTTTCAACAGTTTTTTCCTTTGACATTAAATTTGATAAAATTGGTGAAGTTCTAAAAGACCATTTTTTTGAAATACAAACTAAATTAATTCCTCTTTCAGAATATTCTGATTGTAATTTTAATAATATTTTTTTTACATCAGTCTTTTTTGAAATTTTACCCTCAATAGTTTCAATATCTAAAGGTTCTGCAGCAGCAAATACTATTGCTTCTATTTCTTTCTCTAATGATGACAATTTAGATGGGAAATTAATTATATTGTTATTTTTTTTAATTTTTTTTTTTATCATTTACTTTCTTTAATATAGATATCATCAAAAAGTTTTTCTTGTTTAATTTTAAGATTTCCTTCTTTAACTAGTTCTAGCGAACCAGCAAAAATACCTGCTTTACCAGTCCTTTTATATTTTGAGACACTCTTAAAATTTTTTGGTATCAAATCATCTAGTTTCTTCCAATCTATTAATTTTCCAAAAAATTCTTTGATAGTTTTAATACCTTCTTCTGCTGTAAAAACAGGTAATTTTGGAATATTCATTTTTTGAAAATCTTTTGTCATAATTATTGTCGAATATGTTTTTAATAATTCAAATAAATTTACTTTATATTCACTATTATAAATGGGTCTAATACCTGACCTGCTACCTCTAATTCTTATTTCTCTTCCAAGTCTTTTTCTTTTCAACATTTGCTCAGATAACAGTCTTATTAGTTCTAATTTTTTTAACTGCAATTTAAGTTTATCAGCAACCTCTTGAACTTTAAATTCTTCTTCTGGGGTTCCTGGTAACAATAACTTAGATTTTAGATAAGCTAACCAAGTAGCCATTAATAAATATTCAGATGCAATTTCTAAATTTAAATTTTTTTCTTTTGTTATAAATTCGTGAAATTGATCAGCCAACTTAGTTATAGAAATATCCTCTAAATTTACTTTTTGAGCTTTGGCTAAATCTAACAAAACATCAAGTGGACCAGTAAAATTTTCAACATCTACTTTAAAGAATGCAGAATCATTTTTTATCATATGATAATATTAACTTAAAATTTTGTAAAATTGTGATGTTTTTTTTAATATAAATCTATTTATTAGAGGTGAGTTTTTTCCAACTATTTCCATTTCTCTCAAATTTCCATTACAGTGTAAGGCTATATTACAACCTGCGTTGAATGTTTTAATCGTATTTTCTTTTATTGTTCCTTTAAGACTCTTCATAGATAGGTCATCAGAAATTAAAATATTTTTAAAGCGTATTTTATTTCTAATTAATTTTATTATTTTTTTGGAATGTGTAACAGTATTGTTTTTATCTATTTTATTAAAGATAACATGTGCTGTCATTGCAAAAAATGCTTTTTTATTTTTGAAAGTTGTAAAATCGTGTTTTGACAAATATTTTTCATTTTTTTCAATTATTGGGGTAAAATAGTGACTATCTACTTTTGCTAATCCATGACCTGGTATATGTTTGATTATTGATCCAATACCGTTTTCATGAAGATATTGAATACAATAATCACCTATTTTAGATATTATTTTTGGGTCTTTTGAAAATGATCTATCACCAATAATTTTTGATGCACCTTTAACTCTTAAATCTAAAACTGGAATAGTATTGATATTAACACCTAACAATTTTAATAAATATGAAGTCTTATCAATAAATAGTTTATAAAAAAAATTGAATTCTTTATTGTTGTTTATAAACTTTTCACCAAAAAATTCAGATGTAAGGTTGTCAAAAGAAATTATATTCTTTAATCTATTTATACGTCCACCTTCTTGGTCAATTAATATTGGATAATGCTTGTCTTTAAAAATTTTTCTTATTGAGGATGTTAATTTGACTGTTTGTTGTATATTTTTAATATTTCTAGTAAATAAGATAACTCCCCATGGTTTGTATTTTTTCAAAAAAAACTTTTCTTTTACCGATAATTTTGTTGATTTTATACCAGTTATAAATGAACGACGATTATTCATTATTTTCTAACAACTTCCAAAAATTAAACTTTTTTCTTTTTTGATTATCTGACTCTTCAGTATATTCAATAATATTTTTTGTATCGTCTTCTAAGATGGGCAATTTTTCAGCAAAAGTATTTAACTTTTCATCAATTGAATTAAATGACCTATATGAATTTTTTTTGTTAGTATCTGAAAAATAATGCCTTCCTATTAAAAATAAAAAAAGAATTATTAAGAATATGAATATAAAGTATTTAATTTCTTTTAACATTACATTTTTTCAGGAACAGAAACACCTACTATACTCATCCCAGATTTAATTACATTTGAAATGGCTTTTAAAAAAATCAATTTGTCATTAGTTATTTTTTTTTCTTCATTAATAAATCTTTTTTCTGGATTCTCTTTACCCAAATTCCAATATGAGTGAAATAAAGATGCTAGTTCGTATAAATAAATTGGAATTCTATGGGGCTCTAGCTTATTGGTTGCAATATCAATACATTTAGGCCACTCTGATAATTTTTTGAAAATAACAATTTCATCATTAGAATATAGAAAGTCATATTTGTCTATTTTCAAATCAGATTTTAAATCTTTTCCAAGATGTCTAAAAACAGATGCTATTCTGGCATAACAATACTGCACATAATATAATGAATTATCTTTTGATTTCTCAATTACATTATCAAAATCAAAATCAAGCTCTACATCACTACTTCTATTTAACATTATAAATCTAGTGGCATCTTTACCTACTTCATTTATTAAATCGTCAACAGTTATATAATCACCCTTTCTTTTAGACATTTTGAACGGTTTTTTATCTTTTATAAGTTTTACTAACTGACTTACTTTGCAAATTAACTTCCCTTTCGTATTTGATAAGGCATCAACTGATGATGAAATTCTTTTAATATATCCAGCGTGATCTGCTCCTAAAATGTTGATCAAATAATCAAACTTTCTATCTAATTTATTTTTATGATAAGCAACATCACTTGCAAAATAAGTCCATGCTCCATCAGATTTTTGTAAAGCTCTATCTTTATCATCTCCAAAATCAGTTGATTTAAAAAGAAGTTGTTCTCTCTCTATCCATTTATCACTATCTTCGCTAGCTGGTGCTTTTATCTTTCCTTTATAAACAAAATTGTTTTTTTGAAGTAATTTAATAGCTTTTTCAACTTCCTGATTGACAACTAATTGTTTTTCACTGATGAAATTATCATGTTTTATACCAAGGCTATTAAGATTTTTTTTGATTAATTTGAGTGCTTCCTCGATTGATAAGGCTATTAATTTATCAGAAATATTATCAAAATCTTGTAAATCAATTTCTTTATTTGAATTAATTATATTTTTTGCAAAATCAATAAGATAATCTCCAGGATATAGATCTTCATTATCCAAAGGAAACGGTTCATCATAAGAAATTTCTCGCATTCTAAAATATACAGATTTCGTAAAATTAATAATTTGGTTTCCATAATCATTTACATAATATTCTTTGGTAACTTTATGTTTGTTAAATAATAAAACATTAGAAATAACGTCACCTAAAATTGCCCCTCTACAATGACCTACGTGCAAAGGACCGGTTGGATTAGCTGAAACAAATTCTAATAAATAATTTTTCTTTTTTTCTTTAAGGTTTATTCCAAAAGATTTTGAATTTTTAATAATATCTTCAATAAAGTTTGTCCAAAACACTGGTTTAAATTTGATATTGATGAAACCTGGTTTTACTATTGATATATGCTCAATAAATTGATCTTTTTTTTTAATACTTTCAACTAATATCTTAGCTAAATCAACTGGAGACTTTTTATTTATTTTGGATAATATCATGGCTACATTTGTTGATATATCACTATCAAATTTTGAAGGTGGGATTTCAACTGTAACGCCATTTAAATTATCAGGCAGAATTAATTTTTCACTTTTAGACAAGTCTAAAAGAATTTTTTTAATCTTATCTAAGTATTGATCAAATATATTCATTTTATTTTATTATATAAATTAATTGCATAACGATCAGTCATACCTGATATAAAATCTGAAATTGCCCTATATTTATCTTTTTTCAATTCTTCCCTAGATATAAATTTTTGTGGATATTTTATAATTTTATCGAATAATTTTTTGATTATCAATTTGCCATTATTATTTTTACTTAACACGCTTTTATTATTGTACATTCTTGTCTTTAAAAAATATCTTATTTCATTTTCAGAGCTTTTAACTTTATCAGAAAAATTAACCATTAAAAAACTTGTTTTATAAATATCTTTAAATGTTTTAATCTTATTGTGTTTAAGGTTATTTTTTGTGTTATTTATTAAATCTTTAATCATCAAATCTATTGAGTCTCTTATAATCTGGTAAGTTGCAATTTTGTAGTTATCTTTATTTATCTTGCGTTTATATCTTTTATAAATATCTCTAAAAAAATTAATTTCAACCAGCTCTTCTAGGCTAAACAAATTTGCATTGATACCATCTTGAATATCATGATTATTGTAAGCAATATCATCAGATATAGCTGAAACTTGGGCCTCCAATGACGGAAATCTATTAAAATAAATTAATTTTTTAAAACTTTTAATACCTATTAAATTTTCTACTAAATTTAAATCTTTGACTGGACCATTGTGTTTTAAAAGGCCATCTATGGTTTCGATTGATAAATTTAATCCTTTGAATTTTAAATATTTGTTTTCTAAAAACATTATAATTCTTAAAGTTTGTAAATTATGGTCAAAGCCACCAAAATTCTCCATACATTCATTTAAAGCACTTTCTCCAGCATGGCCAAAAGGTGTGTGACCTAAATCATGAGCCAAACTTAATGTTTCAGCCAAATCCTCATTGAGTGCAAGATATCTTGCGATAGATCTTGCTATTTGAGCAACTTCGATTGAATGGGTTATTCTTGTTCGATAATGGTCTCCCACCGTATTAACGAAAACTTGGGTTTTGTGTTTTAATCTTCTAAATGATGCACTGTGAATAATACGATCTCTGTCTCTTTGAAAGGGAGACCTATATTTAGACAAAGATTCTTTAAAAATTCTACCTTTGCTTTTAAATAAACCAATGTTTGAGTATTTTTTCATCCTTTAAAATTAAATATTAAGTATTATATTAGTAATATCAGTGATCAATAATGATAAAAGAAATTAAATTTACAGATAAAGCGCTAAAACAGATCAATAGTCTGCTATCTAAAAAAGATAAAGGCTCTTTTTTTAGAATCGCTATTAAAGGAGGTGGATGTTCAGGATTTCAATATGAATTTACTTTTGATCAATCTAAATCAGAAGATGATTTGAACTTTGAAAATATTCTTATTGATAAAACATCAGCTGATCTTTTAAAGGGATCGGAGATTGATTATGTTTCAGAGTTAATTGGAGAACAATTTAAAATAACTAATCCACAAACCAAATCTTCTTGTGGTTGTGGAGTTTCTTTCTCAATTTAATGTTAATTTCATCTTGGAATGTCAATTCCGTACGTGCACGTATTGAAAATATAAAAAGTTACCTTCTAAAATATAAGCCAGATATATTAATGATGCAGGAAATTAAAACTGAAGATGTAAATTTTCCTTATGATGATTTTTCTTCAATGGATTATGAAAGTCATGTATTTGGTCAAAAGAGTTACAATGGTGTTGCAATTATTTCAAAAGGAAAATTAAAAAATATTAGAACAGACTTGATTAAAGATAAATTAAAACAATCAAGAATAATTTCTGCTGAGATTGAGTATAAAAAAAAAGTTATTCAATTGATAAATATTTATACTCCTAATGGAAACCCAGTAGATACAGAGAAATATGATTATAAAAAAAATTGGATGGATCAATTAATTAAACAATTAAAGACTTTGTCTAAAAAAAATTCTAATATTATTCTTGCAGGTGATTTTAATGTGATACCAGCTGCAGAAGATGTTTATAATGTTAAAAGTTTTGAAGATGATGCTTTATATAGATTAGAAATAAGAAAAAAATTTAGAGAAATGCTTAATTTAGGTTTTAATGATGTTTATAGACATTTTAATGAGACAAAAGAGGGTTATACTTTTTGGGATTATATGAGAGGAGCTTGGCAAAAAAATAATGGTATGAGAATAGATCACTTTTTAGTATCAAATTCTTTAATAGATCAAATTAAGTCTATAAATATTAATAAAGATCCAAGAGGAAGAGAAAAACCCTCTGATCACACTCCAATTGAAATTAAATTAGCTTAAAGATTTTATTTTATTAACTAATTCCTCGTTTATATTACGAGGGCCTTTGTCTAATCTATTCTTGTGTCTTCTTTCACCAGGTAGTCTTACATCACCCATTGATTTCATTTTATTAAAGAATTCATCAGCATGTTTTTGCCAATCTGTTCCAGCAGTTTTATCTGGCGATATAGCTAAAATAAATTCACCTCCACTTGGTGGACCGCCATCATTGTTATCTTTAGCAGCTGTTTCAAAACTAAAATTATCACCAACTAAAGCACCAGCCATTAATTCTACCATCATTGCAATTGCAGAGCCTTTGTAACCACCAAATGGTAATAACACTCCACCATCAGCTATTGCTCCAGGATCAGTAGTTTCTTTACCTTCTTTAGTTAAACCAGTTCCAAGTGGAACTTTGTGACCTTCTCTTTTAGCAACTTGTACCTCACCCATTGCCATCGATGCTGTTGCCATATCATAAACCACTGGAGTTTTTCCTGGTCTTGGCCAAGCAAATGAAATTGGATTTGTTCCAAATAATGGTTTGATTGCTCCAGCTGGTGCTACTGCAGGCTTGTATGATGTACAAGCAAAAGCAACTAAACCTTCTTCTGCTAATTTCTCTGTTTCAGGCCACATAGCAGCCATGTGATGAGAATTATTTATTGCTAGCACTGCTACACCGTTTTCTTTTGCAGCTTTTGCTAACTCAGGTAGACCTTTATTTAAAACTACAGGTGCTAAACAATTATTACCTTGAACTTTAATTACTGATGCTGAAATCTTTTTTACTTCTGGTTTTCCTTTACCATTAATTTTTCCACTTTTTAAACCACTTACATAAGCAGGTAATCTAAATAAACCATGAGATAATGAGCCATCACGTTCTGCGTTTCTAATTAAATCTGATAGAATAGATGCTGTTTCATCATCACATCCATTTGCTAATAATGTCTTCTTAGCTAAATCAAAAATTTCATCTAATGAAAGGGATACTGTACTCATCCCTTTATTAAATATTATTTATGATCAAAGATCAATTTTAAATTAACAGCCTTTGAAAGATTTTGACATGTTGCCAATTAAATCAAAATATAAATCTTTACCAGGGTTAAGAGTTGCCCCTAATGGATCTATGATCCCTGTTGCAACATTGGTATCTTTTGCTACAGCCTTTATAATATCAGGATTAAATTGTGGCTCAGAAAATACACAACTTACTTTATCATGCTCAATTACTTCTCTTATTTCAGCTAACTGCTCAGCACCTGGCATTACATCTGTATTTACTGTAAATGCACCAAGAATATTAATGCCAAATCTTTCTTCAAAGTATTGATATGCATCATGAAAAACGATTGATTTGAAATCCTTGTTTAATTCAGATTTTACTTTCTTAGTAAGCTTATCTAAATCTTTGTGTGCTTTTTTTAAATTTGCTTTATATTTAGCTTCATTTTTTTGATCATTCTCGATCAAGTGTTCTGCCATTTCACTTAAAATCACTTTTGCATTCATTGGATCCAACCAAATATGGGGGTCATACTCACCATGCGCGTGTCCTTCATGACCGTGATCATCGTGACCATCCTCTTTATGCTCATCATCATGTCCGTGTTCATCATGACCATGTTCCTTTTCTTTTTTATCGTGGTCGTGGTCATCATGATCGTCCTCTTTTTTAGCATGATCATCGTGGTCATCTTCTTTGTGACCATGATCATGTTCTTCAAAAATATTTCTTTCTCTAAATTTAAGTTTTTTCAAACCTTTAATTTCAATTAATTCAATTTTCTCAGCTTTTTTGGCAATTGAATTTAATGGTTTTTCTAAAAAATTTTCCAAATCCTCACCAACCCAGAATATAAGATCAGCATCTTGTAACATTTTCGCATGAGATGGTTTTAATGCAAAATTATGAGGTGAAGAATACCCATCGACTATTAAATCAGGTTTACCTACACCATCCATCAAATAACTAGCTAATGAATGAATGGGTTTAATTGAAGTAACTACTTTAATTTCAGCATTTGCTGGTACAAAAATAGTTAAGAATGATAGTATTGATAGGATTAATGGTAATTTTTTAATATTTTTCATATGTTGTATATTTAGGTTGTTATAATATAACACTATGTAATAATATAACATTTATAAGTCAAGGATTTAAATGAGCTCTGATCAAAATATTTTAGTTAAATTAAAAGACGCTGGTTTTCAAATAAATGATAAATGGCTAGTTAAAAATGTATCACTACAAGTTGAAAAAGGTAAAATAGTTACTCTCATTGGTCCAAATGGATCTGGAAAAAGCACAACTGCAAAAATTGCTCTAGGTATTTATAAAAAAATTGATGGCTCAGTAGAAAAAAATACAGATAAAATTGGATATGTTCCTCAAAAAATTTCAATTGATTGGACATTACCACTTAGGGTTTATGACTTTATGTTACTTACTGAAAATCTTGATGAAGAAACAATTAATAATGCTTTATCATTAACAGGAGTTAGTCACCTTAAAGATAAAAATTTAGGGGACTTATCTGGTGGAGAATTTCAAAGAGTATTGCTTGCAAGAGCTATTTCAAAAAAACCAGAACTTTTAGTTCTTGATGAACCAGTCCAAGGAGTTGATTTTACAGGTGAGATTGCTTTATACGAATTAATTAAAAAAATCTCAGATGAATTAAACTGCGGTATCCTGTTAATTTCTCACGACTTACACACTGTAATGAGCGCTACAGATCATGTGGTTTGTTTAAATGGTCATGTCTGCTGCTCAGGGTCGCCAATGGATGTAGCAAAAAATAATGAATATAAAGCTTTATTTGGTGAACAAGCTTCTCAAATATTATCAAGATATGAGCATAGACATGATCATGTTCATACAAGTGAAGGTGAAATAAAGAAAAATTAAATGTTTGATGATTTTTTTATAAGAGCTTTAGTGGCTGGACTTGGAGTTGCAATTGTGACGGGACCTCTTGGTTGTTTTGTTATATGGAGAAGACTTTCATATTTTGGTGATACTCTCTCCCACTCTGCATTGCTCGGTGTTACACTAGCTTATTCTATGGAGTTTAATATTGCACTATCAGTATTTATAATTTCATCTTTAATAGCTCTAACATTAATACATCTTCAAAAACGAACTAACTTGCCAGGTGATGCTTTGTTAGGTCTTTTGGCTCATTCATCATTGGCGGTTGGACTTGTTGTTATTGGTTTTCTCACTTTTATTAGATTTGACATAATGGGATTATTATTTGGCGATATATTAGCAGTTACAGTTAAAGATCTTGTAATTATTTGGGTTGGTGGAGCTTTAATTTTGTTAGTTCTAAAATTGATTTGGAAACCTTTGTTTGCATCAACAGTTAACTATGAATTAGCTGAGGCAGAAGGTTTAAATCCTGATAGAGCCAAGGCAATTTTTACGATCTTAATGGCTGGTATCATCGCTATATCAATTAAAATGGTTGGATTATTATTAATTACAGGAATGTTAATTATACCAGCAGCAATGGCTAGAAACATTTCAGATAGTCCACAGAAAATGGTTGTTTACTCAATCATTGGAGGTTTATTATCAGTAATATTAGGGTTGTTCTCTTCTTTAGAATTCAATACATCTTCTGGACCTTCAATCATAGCGGCTGCTTTATTTTTATTCATACTTTCTTTATTTAATATTAAACAATCAATTAAATTGAAAAATTAATGAGGAATCATTAAAGTAAATAAAATGCAAAATCTTTCAAAAAATCAGCAAATTATTTTTGATTTAATTGATAAATCAGCTGAACCACTAAAAGCTTATGCAATACTTTTTAATGTTCAAAAAAAAGGTATTAAAGCTCCATTACAAGTATATCGAGCGTTAGATAAACTAGTCGAAATAGGAAAAATTCATAAAATTGAAAGTAGAAATGCCTTTATAGCCTGCCAAAATTCAAGTTGTCAGGTATCAAAAGCCACTGCATTTTCAATCTGTGAGATCTGTGAAAAAGTAACAGAAATTAGCAGTGCAAGTCTTTCTAAATACTTAACTAATTTCAAAGACAAAGATGGTATGAAATATAGTAAATACAATCTTGAGTTTTTTGGATTATGTAAAAAGTGTAGATAAGTTATTATCTAAAATCTAAATAAAACGAGCTGAAAGGAAAACGTATGTTTATTAAGAAATATCTTAAATGGATAAGCACATTTCTAGTTTTAGTTGGTATTCTATTAACAAACCTAAATATATATCCTTTAAATATATACTTTCACGGATTAGGTGTTGTCGGATGGACTATTGCAGGATTTGTTAGCAAAGATAAAGCAATATTAACTAATTTTGGATTACAGATACCATTGTTTATCATTGGTTTTTATAAGGTTGTATTTTAATTTTAAAGTAGACATTGGTTTTAATTAGTTTAGTTATTGACGAATCCACCCTCTGATTCTCAAATCAATAAATTTATATATAGAATTATTTTTCGTCTCAGATTACATACTCATTAAGTCATGAATCGATAGGAACCGAAAACAATAATATAAAGGAGATAAAGAATGGAAATGACTTTAGTTTACACGGTTATAGGCTTCGCCCTAGCCGGTTATAGCGTAATCGCTAACGACTCAATTCAAACACTAGGTACATTTATAGCTTCAAAAAAGAAGTGGTTTAAATGGTACGTACTTGCAGGATCAGCTTCTAGCGTAATGATTTTAGCTTTAGCGTGGGGATGGTATTCTTATGATGGTGATATTTCTTATGGAAGATTAACTAGAATACCTTATCAAGAAATTCAATGGTATCATGCAGTAGCGCCTGCAATATTGCTATTATTAACAAGAATTGGAATACCGGTATCTACTACTTTCTTAGTTCTTTCAGCATTTGCTTCAACTGTCGTGCTTGAAAAAATGCTATTAAAAAGTGTAGTTGGTTATGGTTTAGCAGCAATGGTCGCTTATATTGCTTGGATAGTAGTATCAAAATTTATCAATGAAAAATTAGATGAAGTTGATGAAAAATATATAGGCTTTTGGAGAAACTCAGTATGGGTTACTTCAGGTTGGCTATGGTGGGTTTGGTTATCTCACGATGTAGCAAATATTGCAGTATATCTTCCAAGACAACTAGATATAACAATTCTGCTTACTGTAATGGCATATTTTACAGTTTTACTATTTTACATCTTTTACATTCAAGGTGGACGAATACAAACTGTAGTTTTGGAAAAAACTGGTACTAGATATGCAAGATCAGCTACAATTATCAATGTGATTTATGCTGGTGTTTTATACTACTTTAAAGAACTTAACGACTTACCAATGTCAACAACATGGGTTTTCGTTGGTTTATTATGTGGTAGAGAACTTGCAATTTCAACAATGAACAAAGATTATAAGTTTAAGTATGTTTTCCCATTAATTGGTAAAGACTTTCTTAAAATGATCTTTGGATTAAGTGTTTCAGTTGGAATTGTTTTAGCAATCCACTACATAATTATTCCAAACAATTGGTTTTAAATATATTTTGTGGTCGTGTTAATTATTTAACACGGCCATAACTTATTCAGCTACTTGAAATAATATTATAAATATCTTTTTCTACAATTTTTACTGGATTATTACCAAGTCTTAATAAGTTTATACCTTTTATAATATCATCTGAGCTTTGTTTAATATTAATATTTAGTGTTTGAAGATTGTCCTCTAATTTTGCTTGTTTTTTTATTAATGATATTTTTGAATTAAAATCATTAATTCCTTGAACATCAAATAGGTTAAATATTAAATCAAATCTTTTTTTTAAGTCAAAAGAGGTTTCTGATTTTTCTTTGTTTTCGTAATTAAACTTAAAAAATTTTTCAAAAAATAAGCCCACTGCATGGCCATGACTTACATTAAATAAAGAAGTAAAAGGATATGAAACAGCATGAGGCGCGGTTGTTTTTGATATGTTGATTGCTTTACCAGCTAAATTTGATGCAATGGCCATTTCAGTTGCATTCTTTAAATTAGGGTCATTTAAAAAAGAAATATAACTATTTATTGATACTCTTAAAGATTTTGAAGCATAGTCAACACTCTGATCATTTGATTTTTTAGAAACCAAAGACTCTAAAGCTTGCGCGATAGCATCAAAACCTGCAGAAGCTTTAATTTTCTCAGGTGCAGAAATTAAAAATTCAGGGATTAAAAAAAAATTATCTGGTATTAATAATTGGCTTTCAAAAGAATGTTTTATTCCATCGACATAAATAACTGCATTAGATGTTACTTCAGCACCAGAACCTGCTGTGGTAGGTACAACTGCTAACTTGGTATATTTTTTTTTAAATGGATAAGAATAATTAATAATGAGATCAGCCAAGTCAGGTCTAATATCAACAACATTAGCTATTTTAGCGTAATCGATTACCGCACCTCCACCTACTGCAAGAATTAAATTTGGTTTAAAATTTCTTATTTCTTTAATTATTTCAATAAGCTCTTCTAGGATTGGAAGATCCGAATTTTTATAAAAAAATTTTATTTCTTTATTATTTATATCTTTTTTAAAAAATTCTTCTGCACCAGATGTTATAAAAGATTTTTTTCCACATAAAATGAATATTTTTTTAAAGCTATTATCACCAATAAATTTTCTTATATCTTCAATAGAATTAACCATTATTTCATAAATTGGTTTTTTATTTTGATTAAATCTTTTGGCCTTGGTAATTTCTTAATTTTACTATTTGAAACTCTTACTTCTAAAAAATTTAAACTATTTCCGGATAGAAATTGCTTAAGATTTTTCTTTAAATTTTGATTATTTTTAATGCTATAAAATTTTTTAAACCCTAAACTTTTAGATAGTTTTTCAAAGTTTATATTATTAGCATAAGTACTTTGACCACCAACAGAGTCGTGTGTGTTGTTATTTAACAATATATATTTAAAGTTTTTATTTGCAAAGGTGCCTGCTGTTTTAATAGAACCTAAATGCATTAAAAATGAACCATCCCCATCAATACAAATAGTCTTTTTATTGGTTGATAAAGAGTATCCTAGCGCTACAGAAGAGGTATGGCCCATACCGCCAACCATATAAAAATCTTTAGATTTCTTAAGTTGGTATTTTTCTCTTATAAACATAAGTTCCCTAGAATTATATCCGGTACTAGAAATAATTTTTGATTTATTATCTAAAGTTTCAAGTAGAGTTTTGAAAAAATTTTCTTTATCAACTTTAAAAAAATCTTTTTTGTTAATTTTTTTATTATTTTTTTCTAAAGTGTCCTGTTCTATTAAACAAGCTACAATAGATTTATTTTTTTTTGCATTTTTTATTTGTGCATCAAATTTCTTTAAATCAGAATTTGATCGTAAAATTGTATATTTAATTCCTAACAGTTTAAGAATTTTCTCTGTAATTTTACCTTTTACATTATGTTGAGGTTCGTCTTTTATTCTTGGTGAACCTCTCCATCCAATGATCAAAATTAAGGGAATTGAGTATACATTTTTATGAGCAATGGATATTAATGGATTAAGAGCATTAGAGAGGCCAGAGTTTTGCATATAGATACATGGAATTTTTTTTGTTGATAAATAATGTCCAATGCCAAGTGAGACAGCGGCACCTTCGCTTGTAGCAATAAAATGATTTTTTTTATTTTTTAAATAGAATGATAATTCTTTTAATACACTATCTGGAACACCAGAAAAAAAAGTGGAATTATTTTTTTTCAATAATTTAATTAAAGAATTAACTTTAATCATTTTTAATCAAATTTATTATTTCTTTTATTGGAATAATATTTTTATCCGCTTCATAAGCTCTGCTATTTTTTAAAATAGTTTTTGCAGTTTTTTCCATAGCTGGGTATGCTGCTCGAAGTAATTGGTTAGCATAAATCACTATTCTAAATCCATTTCTTATTAATTCTTTTTCATAAACTTTTGAGTATGTGGATGGAACAGAAACTAGTGGAATAAAATTTTTACTTTTTTTAAATTCTTTAGCAAAAGAAAAAATTTGAGCAGGAGTTTTTTCTTTACTATGTATCAAAATAGCATCAGCTCCAGCTTTTGAGTATATTTCTGCTCTTTTTAAAGCATCTTTAATACCTTTATTTAAGATGAAACTTTCAATTCTAGCTATTACCATAAAATCTTCTGACTGTCTTGTTGCGCAAATTTTTTTAATTTTTTTTGCAAAATGAGAGGGGTTATCTTGTTTTGTACCTGATTGATTTTTGAATAGCGAATTTTTTTTAAGACCAATTTTGTCTTCCATTATAATTGCAGAAACACCTGATCTTTCAAGGGATCTTATCAAAAAAGATAAGTGTTCTATTTGTCCACCATTATCCGCATCAAAAACAAGAGGTTTGCTTGTTACATCCATCATGTCTTGTAAAGAGGATATACGGGCAGAAAAAGATAATGATGAATTATCGGGAAGACCTTTTGTGGCCGAGTCAGTTAAGCTTGAGGACCACATTCCATCAAAATCAAAAACTTTATTTTTTTTTACAACATTTATTTTATCTATAATCATACCTGTCAAAGCATTATGAGACTCTAAAATTCGTACAATATCTTTTGAATTTATCAATCTTTTTAATCTTGATACCCTATTTTTAGGTAAAGAAATTATATTAGACATCTCTTTTTTTATTGAAGTTGATGATATATTTTTAGTGTAGCTAGGTTCAATAAGTTTTCCAGACCACTTTTTAAGTGTTTTTATCACTCGCTCTCTTGTTTTTTTTTGGACTCCTGTTTTCCAGTCGTCTCCGTGTACTACAAAATCAGGTTTAATAATATTTAGATTTTCTACATAATCTAAAGTTTTTTGAGGTATAACTTTTTTAACATATTTAATGTTTTCAATAACAACTTTTCTTTTCTTGTAATCTAAATATGGTATATTTTTATAAGTAGCAATTGCTTGGTCTGTTAGCAAACCAACGCAAACTTCTCCATATTTATTAGCGATTTTTAAAATATTAATATGTCCTTTATGTAAAATGTCTGCAGATAGACCAACATAAACAATTTTTTTTTTCATAGCTTTTATTGTTACACTGAAATATTTATATATTATCTACTTAATTCGTCCATATATATCTTGATATCTTACAATGTCCGACTCTTTAAGAATAGATCCGACTTGAGCTTCAATAATTTTCACTGGTTTTTTATAAGGATTTTCAATTCTATGAATTGATCCTAGTGGAATAAAAATAGTTTCATCTGGTTTCATTGTAAAATATTTATTATTTAAAGTAATTTTAGGTTTACCTTGAGTAATTACCCAATGTTCTGCTCTATGATGATGCTTTTGAAGACTTAGTATCCCTTTAGGTTTTACATATAATTCTTTAATTAGGAATTGCTTACCATTGAATAAATTCACATAATTACCCCAAGGTCTATGAAATACATTTTTCTTTTTAAAATAATATTTTTTATTTCGTCCATACATTTTACAGATTTCCTTCCAAGATCCTAAATCAGACCAAGGAATATCCAATTTGATAGCATTTATATCTTTAGTTTTTTCTAATATTGCATAGTCAAATGACTTGGCTGTTGCTTTGGTAAAAGCTTGTTTGTTTAAATAATACACATTACTTTTATATTTTGCTTTTGTTACAGCTTTGTTACAGTTTCGGTAAATATTTGGTTGATATTTCTTAAAATTATTAATGATTGAATCTTTTCTCAAATAAAACATTCCAGAATTCCAATAACCTTTTTTACTAATTATTTGTTTAGCTTTAGTCTCTTTAGGTTTTTCTATAAATCTAGTTACTTTGGTATTTTTTGTTAAAAAATAACCAAATTCACTTGAAGGCATTGTAGGTTTAATTCCAAAGATAAAGATATTGTTTTGAGTTAATTTCTTTTGTTGTTTTTTAATTGCTTTATTAAATAAACCAACCTTCTCTAATAAATGATCAGCTGCTAAGAACATTAAAGGTTGTTCGTTTGGAATATCTCTAATTAAAGCAGTACTTAATATAGCTGGAGCTGTATTTCTTTTTGTTGGCTCTAAAACTATTTTGAATTTTCTGATTTTGTGTTTTTTTAGGTGTTGTTTTACTTGTCTAAGATATTTTGCATTAGTACTTATAATTGGTGCATCAAATATAGATGCTTTAACTCTCTCAAGAGTTTTTCCCAATAAAGTCCAATTACCAAAATCTATAAACTGTTTAGCTTGGTGTTTTTTAGCATTAGGCCAAAGTCTTGTGCCTGCTCCACCACATAAAATAACTGGGCGTATTTTCATTAAATTTTTGAATAATCCTTAACTTCTTTTTTCTTACCAGGATGAGTTGGTGCACCTAGATATGCTGGTCCAACTGTTTGTGCATATTTCCAAAGTGTTCCTGATCCAAAATCAGATTTTCTAGCCTTCCATTTTCTTCTTCTTGAAGCTAATTGTGCTCTCGTTAATCGAACATTAATTGTTCCTTTCTTAGCATCAATATCAATAACATCTCCGTTACGTAAAAGAGCAATCGGTCCACCTAAAGCAGCTTCTGGACCCACGTGACCTACACAAAATCCTCTTGTTGCACCTGAAAATCTTCCATCGGTAATTAAAGCAACTTTTTCGCCTTTACCTTGTCCGTAAATTGCACCTGTTGTTGAAAGCATTTCTCTCATACCAGGACCACCAACTGGTCCTTCATATCTAATAATAATTACATCGCCATCTTTATATTTTCTACTTTGAACTGCTTTCATTGCACTTTCTTCATTATCAAAACATCTTGCTCTTCCAGTGAATTGTAATTTTTTAAGTCCAGCAATTTTAACAATCCCACCTTCTGGAGCTAAATTACCTTTTAATCCAACTACACCACCATCTGGTGATAAGGGTCTATTGTAAGCTCTTAAAACTTTTTGTTTTGGATTAAATTTAATTGCCTTTAAATTTTCTTTCATAGTTTTACCGGTAACTGTCATACAGTCACCGTGAATATAACCACCATCATATAAAGTTTTTAATAACATTGGTACACCACCTGCTAACCACATATCTTTTGCAACATATTTTCCACCTGGTTTTAAATCTGCAAGATAAGGAGTTCTTTTAAATATTTTTGCAACATCCATTAAATCAAATTTAATTCCAGCTTCATTTGCAATAGCTGGTAAATGTAATGCTGCATTAGTTGAACCACCTGTTGCAGCAACAATTGTTGCAGCATTTTCTAAAGCTTTTTTTGTAACAATGTCTCTTGGTTTAATTTTTTTTGCTAATAATTCCATTACCATTTTACCACTTAACTTTGCGTACTTATCTCTTTCCTCATAAGGAGCAGGAGTTCCTGCTGAATAAGGTAAAGCTAAACCAATAGCTTCTGATACACAGGCCATTGTATTAGCCGTAAATTGACCACCACAAGCACCTGCACTTGGACATGCAACTAATTCTAATTTTCTCAATTCTTTTGCTGACATTTGTCCAGAAGAATGTTTTCCAACAGCTTCAAAAACATCTACAACGGTAACATCCTTGCCTTTATATCTACCTGGGAGTATTGATCCTCCGTAAATAAATACACTTGGTACATTTAATCTTACCATTGACATCATTAAACCTGGTAATGACTTATCACAGCCTGCAATACCTACAAGAGCATCGTAACAGTGACCTCTTACAGTTAATTCAGCACTATCTGCTATTACTTCTCTTGATATTAATGAAGATTTCATACCTTCATGACCCATTGCGATTCCATCTGTAACAGTAATCGTACAAAATTCTCTTGGTGTTCCTCCTGATTCTCTTACTCCCTTTTTAACTGATTGAGCTTGTCTCATTAAAGCAATATTACATGGTGCTGCTTCATTCCACGTTGATACAACACCTATAAATGGTTTAGAAACATCTTTTTCAGTTTCACCCATTGCATAATAAAATGATCTATGTGGTGCTCTATCAGCTCCTAAAGACGTATGTCTGCTTGGTAATTTTTTCTTATCAAACTTCCGCATTATAAACTTTCAATTGTTAATGATATTTTTTTGATATCATCTTTTAAATTACTATAATTAGTTTTTTCTTGTTCAACAATATTTTTTGGTGCCCTATCAGTAAATCCTTTATTTGATAATCGTTGAGATATTTTGTCCATTTCTTCTTGATATTTGTTCTGTCTTTTAAGTAAATTTTCTTTTATTAAATTTAAATCAACATTCTCATCAAAATATATCTTAAATATGTCACCAGATATAACTAGCGTAGCTGAAGGTTTTTGCTGATCTTCATCAAAGAAATTATTGATACGGCCAAGTTTTTTGAGAACCACCTCATTATTAGACATTAATGTTTTGTTCTTTTTAGCAATCTTGTCGATTGATATATCAACAAATGAACCAGGACTTACATTTAGCTCATTTTTAAATGATCTCAATTCTGAAATTATATTAATAATCTTTTCAACATCTTTTTGAGATTGATCTTTTTTTGCTTTACCAGATGGCCAATTTTTATACATGAGAAAATTTTTATTTGATTTATCAAACTTGTTTTTTAACCATATTTCTTCGGTAACAAACGGAATAAAAGGATGAAGCATAACGAGTATTTGTTTGAAAATATAAGCAGATACTTCTTTTACTTCTTTTTGGGCTTTTTTTTCATCTGAGTAAAGTATTGTTTTTGAAAGTTCGATGTACCAGTCACAATACGAGTGCCAAGCAAATTGATAAGCGTTTTTAGCAGCTTCATCAAAACGATAATCCTCAACATTTTTTTGAATTTTGGTTTTGATTTCAATTAACTCTGAATATATCCATTTGTTTATATTTAGTGTGGTTTTTGGAACTTTATCAGTTTTTTTGAAATCACATTTATTTGTGATTAAAAAGTTATTGGCATTCCACAATTTATTTAAAAAATTTCTATAACCTTTAACTCTATCTTCAGAAAGCTTTACGTCTGTACCAGGTGAGGCCATTGATAATAAAGTAAATCTTAAGGCATCAGCACTATATTTTTCTATTAAATCTAATGGATTAATAACATTACCTTTTGACTTAGACATTTTTTGTCCTTTTTCATCTCTAACTAATGCATGAACATAAATATCTTTAAAAGGTTCTTTATTTAAAAATTCCATTCCAAACATCATCATTCTAGCAACCCAAAAAAAGATAATATCAAAACCTGTAACTAGAACTGAGGTAGGATAAAATTTCTTAACAAAATCTTTTTTATCAGGCCAACCTAATGTTGCAAAAGGCCATAAACCAGATGAAAACCATGTATCTAAAACATCTGGATCTCTTGTTATTTCAACATCTTTTTTATAAAATTTTTTAGCTTGTTTTTTGGCATCTAATTCATTTGTTGCAACAAATATTTTTTTATCTGGTCCATACCATGCTGGTATTTGGTGACCCCACCAAAGTTGTCTTGAAACACACCACGGTTCAATATTATTCATCCATTGAAAATAAGTTTTAGACCAATTAGTTGGGAAAAAATTTGTTTTTTTTGATTTAACTATTTTTTTTGCTTTTACAGCTAATTTTTTTGCGTCAACAAACCACTGTTCGGTTAAAAAAGGTTCTATAACTGAATTAGATCTATCACCATAAGGAACCTTATTTTTAATATTTTCTTCTTTAACAAAAAAATCTTTTTCCTTAAGTTCTGCTAATAACTTTTTACGAGCATCAAATCTATCAAGTCCAATGTAATCCTGAGGAGCATTATTATTTATTTTTCCTTCTTCAGTAAAAACATTAATGATATCTAATTTATTTCTTTGACCTACATCGTAGTCATTAAAATCATGTGCTGGTGTAATCTTTAATGCGCCTGTTCCTTGCTCAGGATCCGCATAATTATCTTTAATAATTTCAATTTTTCTACCTACAATTGGGATAGTGACAGTCTTGCCAACGTATTCCTTATATCTTTTATCTTTAGGATTAACTGCAATCGCAGTATCACCAAGCATTGTTTCTGGCCTTGTTGTAGCAATTGTTATAAATTCTGAAGAATTCTCGATTGGATATTTAATATAGTATATTTTAGAGTTCATTTCTCTTTGATCAACCTCTAAATCTGAAATGGCTGTTTTAAGTACAGTGTCCCAATTAACTAATTTTTCAGCTTTGTAGATTAATTTCTTTTTGTATAAATCAACAAAAACTTTAATTACAGATCTGGATAAATTTTCATCCATAGTAAACGCATTACGTGACCAATCACAAGAACATCCAAGTTTTTTTAATTGATTAATTATGATGTCACCATATTCATTTTTCCATTCCCACACTTTTTCAATAAATTTTTCTCTTCCAAGGCTGTTTTTATTTAAATTCTCTTTTTCAAGTTTTCTTTCAACAAGTGCTTGAGTTGCAATACCTGCATGATCAGTACCTGGTTGCCATAACGTTTCATAATTATTCATTCGATAATATCGAACTAAAAAATCTTGAATTGAATTATTTAAAGCATGACCCATATGTAAACTTCCAGTTACATTTGGTGGCGGGATAACAATAGAAAACTTTTTTGAATTTTTCTGAGGCTTAAATAATTTATTTTTCTCCCAATAGGCATAAATTTTATCTTCTACTTTAGAATGTATATATTTATCGCTTATCATGGGTGTAATTAGTTTATAATTTAATAATTTAAATTAACAATAATCAAATTGGAACGTTATTTAATAGACTAATTGCAAATATTTTATATAAAACCCTTGTGGCTATCATCTAAAACATAAGGCAACGTGGCGGAATGGTTACGCAGAGGATTGCAAATCCTTGTATCCCGGTTCGATTCCGGGCGTTGCCTCCAAAAAAAATCTTGTTTTAGTATGAAAAAAAAGTAAGTTGAGCTTTTTACATTCCTCGGTAGCTCAGTTGGTAGAGCAGTTGACTGTTAATCAATTGGTCGCAGGTTCGAGTCCTGCCCGAGGAGCCAGAAATTATACTACTTTAGATATGTTGTTACTTGACACCTGTAATGATTTGTTAAATTTTAATTTTTGATCTGAATTAAGTTCAGAATATAACTTCACTAAAAAATTATAATTAACATTCATATGTCCTTGTTGTGATTTTTCTAGATTTATTAAATATTCTGAAAAATCCTCAAAAAAGTAATTAATCGGTACTTTTAAATAGTTCGAAAGTTGCAACAACCTTATAGAACTAACTCCATTTGTACCTTTTTCATATTTTTGAATTTGCTGAAATGTTACGTTGATTGCTTTTGCTACTTTTGTTTGTGTTAAACCTAAAGCTAATCTTCTAAGCTTAAGCTTATTGCCTAGATGCTTATTAAAATTATCTTCCATTAAGACCCCTCTTAATTTATTAAAAATTGTATTCAACAAGTTTTTGAAAGTTACTGCAACAATATTTTTTTTTATTTTAGAGGAAAAAACGACCTATATTGAAAATGTGTCAAGCATTACTTATGCTTAATTATGATAAATATTTCTTGTAATTAAGATTGACTATAGTATCTGGCTCAAAAAAAGTTTGGTTCTTTCACTCTTTGGATTATCAAAAAATTCCTTTGTATCTGCCTTTTCCACTATCATACCCTCATCCATAAAGATCATTTGATCAGCAACTTCTTTTGCAAAACCCATTTCATGAGTAACAACGATCATTGTCATCCCTTGTTTAGCTAAATTTACCATTACATCTAAAACTTCTTTAATCATTTCTGGGTCTAACGCTGACGTTGGTTCGTCAAAAAGCATTATTTTAGGCTCCATACAAAGAGCTCGAGCTATAGCTACCCTTTGTTGCTGACCACCGGAAAGTTGACCTGGATATTTTTGAGCTTGATCTAATATTTGAACTCTTTCCAAATGTTTTAAAGCTAATTCTTCTGCATCTTTTTTTGGCATTTTCTTTACCCAAATAGGAGCTAAAGTACAGTTATCTAAAATTGATAAATGAGGAAATAAATTAAATTGTTGGAACACCATTCCAACCTCTGCTCTAATTTGTTCAATATTTTTTGTATCTTCTGTTAATGTTGTACCATCTACAACTATATCTCCTTCTTGATGTTCTTCTAATCTATTAATACATCTTATTAAAGTAGATTTACCTGAACCAGAGGGACCACAAACGACAATTTTTTGTTTTGGTTTAACTTCTAAATTTATTCCTTTTAAAACTTGAAAATCACCAAACCATTTATTCATATTGTTAATCTGAATGATATTATCTGACATAATTTTTATCGATCTGTTTTATATTTTTGTTCTAGATTATAACTATATTTACTCATTGCATAACAAATAATCCAGAAAATTATTGCAGCAAATACGTAGCCTTCCATGGCAAATCCAAGCCATTCAGGATTAGTTTTAGCTAAATTCAACATTCCTACTATTTCTAAGAGTCCAACTACAAAAATTAATGGTGTATCTTTAACTAAAGCTAAAAATGTATTTGCTATGCCTGGAATAACTAATTTTAAAGCTTGAGGCAAGATAACAAATATATGCATTCTCCAATAACCCATACCTAGTGATTTTGCAGCTTCATATTGACCTCTAGGAAGAGCTTGTAATCCTCCTCTAATTACTTCAGCAACATAAGCAGCCTCAAATAATGAAATAGCTATTATACATCTGACTAATTTGTCTATAAAAAAATCTGCAGGTAAAAACATTGGAAACATTACAGCTGACATAAATAAAACTGTAATTAATGGAACACCTCTCCAAAATTCAATAAAGCCTATTGATATGTATCTTATTAAAGGAAAACCGGACCTTCTTCCCAAAGCAAAAGCCATTCCTATTGGAAAACAAAAAATTAAACAGAAAAATGAAATTATGAAAGTTAGTGATAATCCACCCCAAGCACCAGTTTCTACCCAGTTCAAACCGTCTAATTTACCTAACTCAATATACTCTTCAAAGAAAATAAAATATTTTAATAAAATATATAGTGCGAAAGGAACAATTAAAAAATAATAAAATTTAAACTTACTAGGGATAAAAAAACCAATAATTATAGATAAAATAGCTGCAATTATTCCATATGAAAAATCAAAGAATACTGGTCCACCAGAGATAAAGAAAAATATGAATAAGAAAGCAATAAAAGGGTAAATTACAACATAGTAAAGTGTTAAATATTTCTTAAATTTATCTGTAGCGAAATACCCAACAGATCCAAGTAAGGCCAAAGCTATAAATGATAGATTAATTCTCCATTGTTCTCCATTAGGATACATTCCATACATAAATCTTCTCATCCAAACTTTAATATATGTCCAACAAGCTCCAGATCCTGTACAAACATCCTTGGAATCACCAGCAAAACTAGCATTAACAAAAAACCAACTTAATATTGGTGGAATTGATTTTAAGATTATAAATATAATTAAAAGGGATAAAATAGCGTTAAAATTATTGGTATTTATATGTTTATTTAACAAGTCTAATTGTTTAATTCCACTTAGCTCAATTCTAATGAAATAAAGTCCAATAAAACCTAATACAAGTGGTAATAAAAAACTTAAAAACCCAGGTAAAAAACCAGTTATATTTAAACTGAAAAAAGAATTTAATAAAACATCCAAAACACCAATAAAAAACAAAAATGAACCTAGATATAAAAAAGTATTTAGGTTTGATTTGTCTGGTTTTAAAAAGTTAATTTTAGACATTATTTTTCCGTTATTGCTATTTTTTTATTGTACCAGTTCATCAATAATGAAATTGAGATACTCAATGACAAATATGTAAACATAGTGATAGATACTATTTCAATTGCTTTACCTGTTTGCATTAAAGCTGTTCCTGCAAAAACTAAAACTAAATCTGGATATGCTATTGCGGCAGCTAGAGAAGAGTTTTTAGTCAGGTTTAGATACTGATTTGTTGTTGGTGGAATTATTATTCTAAGAGCTTGGGGCATTACTACCAATTTAAGTACTTGATTTGGAGTTAAACCAATAGATGCTGCTGCCTCTTTTTGACCTTTACCAACACCCTGAATACCTGCTCTTACACATTCAGCTATAAAAGTTGCAGTGTACAATGACAAAGATAAAGCTAAAGCAATCAATTCAGGTGGTAAACTTACACCTCCTTCATAAATAAATGATGTTGTTGCTAATTGTTTTAAAACAGGAACTTCAAATGATAAACTAACACCTCCAATTAAAAAACTTAAAAGAGGTAAAATCAAAATCAATCCTATTGATATTAATAAAACTGGTGTTTGTTTTCCTTGAGTTTCTTGTAATTTTTTTGCGTGAATACGAATTACAATTATTGCAATAATTGCAGCAACTACTGAATAAAAGAAAACATTAAAATTTTGCCAAATGAAAGCAGGAACGTATAAACCTTTTATTGTTAAGAATGAAATTCCAAAAATTGCTTCAGCATCCTGTGGAAGTGGTAATGCTCTTAAAGCAGCAAAATACCAAAAAAATATTTGTAAAAGTAACGGGATATTTCTAAAAAATTCTACATAAAATGCTGCAAACTTATTAATTAAGTAATTTGGTGATAATCTTGCAATTCCAACTATTACTCCCAGTATTGTAGCAAGAATAATTCCAATAACTGAAACAAGAATAGTATTTAATAAACCAACTAAATATGCTCTAAAATAAGAATGAGATCCATCATATTCAATTAATGAAAATTGAACATCAAAAGAAGACTCTTGTGATAAAAATCCATAACCAAAATCAATACCTCTACTTTCCATATTGACTTGAGCGTTATAAGTAAAAAAACCAAAGACTAAAACAACAGCAATCACTGTCATTAATTGTGGGCCTATATCTTTAAGTTTAAAATTCACTGTGGGGATAATATATGAGTTTATAAAAAAAGGGCTAGAAAAATCTAGCCCTTTTTATGTAATTTATAACTTAAATTATCTTGATGGCGGAACGTATAAAATACCACCTTTAGTCCATAATTCATTTGGACCTCTGTCTGGTAAAATACCAGTGTCAGCTATATTTCTTTTATAACTTTCACCATAGTTTCCAACTTGTTTGATAATTCTTAAGTTCCACTCGTTATCTAAACCAAATGCTGCACCCATTTCACCTTCAGCACCAACAAGTCTTTTAATTTGTGGATTATCTGAAGTTTTCATTGAGTCTGCATTAGCTGAAGTAATACCGTATTCTTCTGCTTCGATCATAGTGTTTAATGACCATCTTACGATATCTTCCCATACCGAGTCACCTTGTCTAACAACTGGTCCTAAAGGTTCTTTAGAAATAGTTTCTGGTAGAACAATGTGTTCATCAGGGTTCTTCATTTTAGTTCTTTGAGCAGCTAAACCAGATTTGTCAGTAGTATATGTATCACATCTACCAGCATCATAAGCAGCTACAACTTCATCAGCTTTTTCAAAAGCAACTGGCTCATAAGATATTCCTCTTGAATTAAAGAAGTCTCTCATGTTCAACTCAGTTGTTGTACCAATGTTTGTACAAGCTGAGATACCATTTTTGAATTGGCTAGTTGAAGTAATACCTGAACTTTTTCTTACCATGAAACCTTGTCCATCGTAAAAGTTCACACCTACGAAAGTAAGTCCGATATCAGCATCTCTTGAAAGAGTCCAAGTTGTGTTTCTTGATAAGATATCAATCTCACCAGAAGTTAAAGCTGTAAATCTTTCTTTAGCACTTAATGGTGTAAACTTAACTTTGTTTGCATCACCTAGTACTGCAGCAGCTACCGCTCTACATACGTCAACGTCAACACCAGTCCAATTTCCTGCAGCATCAGCGTTAGAAAATCCTGGAAGACCTTGAGATACTCCACATCTTACAAAACCCTTCTTTTGAGTGTTTTTAAGTGTTTTAGATTTTTTAGCAGCCATAGACTCTGTTGTAAAAGTGAACAACACAGCTACCATAGCAACTAAAGAAGTTAATTGTTTTAAGTATTTAAACATATTTCTTCCTATTGTTTATTTATTTGTTAACAAATAATTCAAAATAACTTTTGAATATTCATAATTTAAGCATGTAAGAAAAAACTCTTCAAGAGAAATTTCTGTGGTTTAAGAGATTATAAGAATTTCAGTCAAGCAATATATTGTGTCTAAAAGTAAAGAAAAAAGGTAAAAATGGCGCGCCCTGGAGGATTCGAACCTCCGACCCTCGGTTTAGAAAACCGATGCTCTATCCAGCTGAGCTAAGGGCGCATTATAATTGAAATATACATATACAATAATAATTTAACTTTTAAAAAGGAATTTTTTAATAAGAAGTAAAATTGTTAACAATTCAATTCTACCAACAATCATAAAGAAAATAAGAGTATATTTTGTTAAAAAATGAAGATTGTTAAAATTAAAATCAGCTAAACCATAAATTGATGAGTTTACAGTATTCATTAATGTTAATATTGATAATTTAAACGAATTTTCAAACTCAATTCCACTTAAACTTAAAAAAGAAGTTAAAATAAAAAAAGAAATAACAAAGATTATTATAGTGAGAAAATATTTATTTATTTCATTAAAATCAAAATTAATCTTAGTAAACATTAGTTTATTCATATAAATATTTTTTGGTCTACTAAAAGATAATATTTGATTAATTGAATACTTAAATAATGAAAAAATTTTTATAAATCTCAAACCTGAACTTGTTGAAAAAAAAGAACCTCCAATTATTACTAATATTAAAAATATAAAAATTAAATTGGTTTGTTTCAATTCAAGAGAAAAACCAATATTGGACATGCTGCTAGCTACAAATAACAGACTAATAGAAAAATCATTATTAAAACTAAAAAAGATAAAGAATATGGCTATTACAATTACAAAATAGATTATTAAATGTAAATCTTCATAAAAAAAGTTAATATTTTTATTTTTTAGAAAAATTAAGTTATAGCTAAAAAATATACTAAAAAATGATGTCAACATTAAAAGAGATAAGATTACTATTTGAAAATTCTCTTTAATTATAATTGAAAGATCGTTTACAGGTAAGAAGCCTCCTGAAGAAATCAATGTAAAGGCGAGATTTAACGAGTCAAAAGATCTTATTGAGATGATGTTTAAAATTATAAAAATTATAAGAGTAATAGAAGAATATAAAAGAAAAATTTTAACTGCCTGCTTAAATACTTCAGAGCTATTAAATGAAATAAAATTAGTTAAAGTTTTTTTAAAACTTTCATCATAAATATCTATTAAATAAATTATTGAAAATAAGAAATACAATCCTCCTATCCATTGTGTTGTGGATCTCCATAATATTAAGCTTTGGTCTATATGTTTAATATTCTCAAATATAGTAAATCCTGTTGAAGTGAATCCTGAAATAGCTTCAAAAAAAGAATTTATAAAAGTAAGATTATAAATACTAAAATAAAATGGAATTGCTAAAATCAAAGGTAATAATATATATCCAAAAAAAACTGTTAAAATTTTGTCAAATATATCAATTTTTTTTTTGGTGATTTTTATTTTATAAAAAATAATAGATATAACTAAAGATACAATTAAACTTAAATAATATGTATCTAGGTTAAGATACAAGTTTAAATAATAGGAATATATAATATTAAAAAATGAAAGTAAGGAAATAAGCCCAAAAAAAAAACTTAGATATCTAATTTGTAAACCAAACATTAAATTAAACTGAACTTAATCTAAAAATATTTTCAACAAAGCTTATTGAGTCTTTCTTAGTAATAAAAACAACTCTATCATCTTTCTTAAATGTAAAATCTGACCTTGGAATAATTACTTTTTTATCTCTCAAAACAGCACCTATTCTAATCTCCTCTGGTAAATTTGAATTCTTTAATTCTTTATTTATGAGTTCTGAAGTTTCTATTATTTCTGCCTCAATTACTTCATATTCACCATTGGAAATAGTATATGCATTTTCAATAGTTCCCTTATGCACATGCTTTAAAATACTAGAAACAGTGTTCATTCGAGGATCAATTAGATCATCAATTTTTAAAGATGACTGTAATAATGAATAATTTGGTTTATTAATCAGTGCCATAGTTCTTTTGTCTTCAATATCCTTTTGATCTTTTGCAAATTTTTCTACCAAAACACTTACCATTAAATTATCTTCATCATCATTTGTTAAAGCTAAAACTGTTTCAGCTTCATCTAAATTTGCTTCAGCCAAAACTTCTTCATCTAAGCCATTTCCATTAATTACAATTGTATCATTCAACTCATTAGCTAAATATTCTGCACGTACTTTTTCTTTTTCAACAATTTTAACTCTAACTGTTTCTAAAGTTTCCTCGATATTCTTAGCAAGATTGTATCCAATATTTCCTCCACCAATAATAAGTATTTTTTTTGAAATTTTTTCTTCATGACCAAATGCTTTTAACGTTTCTGACATTTGTAAGGAGTTAATAATTACATAAATTTTATCATCTTTTTTTACAGTATCTGTTTTTTTGGGAATAAAAAACTTATCATCTCTATTAATACCAATTACATTAGCTTCTAGTTTTGGGTATTTTTTAGTAAGCTCATTAAATTTTATGTCAATCGATTTGCAATTTTTCTTTATTAAAATTTCTAATAATCTTATCTGATTGTCAGCAAAAGGTACGCTATCTAAAGCTCCCGGTGCCTCTAATTTTCTTTGAATAGATTTTGCGATTTCAATTTCTGGTGAAATTATAACGTCAATTGGTAAATTTTCCTTACTATAGACTCTCGTAAATTTAGGATTCAAGTAATCTTGAGATCTTATTCGTGCAATCTTTTTTTGTATATTAAAAATGGAAAATGCAATTTGACATATCAGCATATTAATTTCATCGTTTCTTGTAACAGCGATAATCATATCTGTTTCAGATGCATTAGCTTTCTCAAGTATAGAAGGATAAGTTGCTTTTCCTACTATCGCTTTAACGTCTAGACTGTCATTAATTTTTTGAATATCTTCACTAGATTGATCAATAACAGTTATAGAATGACCCTGTTCACTAAGCAATTTAGCTATAGTAAAACCAACCCTACCAGCACCACAAATTATTATATTCATTTTAATTAAATTCTTTGATTCCTAAGCCTTTAAGCTTTCTATGAAGAGCACTTCTCTCCATACCAACAAAATTTGCTGTTTTAGATATATTTCCATTAAATTTTTTTAGTTGAATAGTTAAATACTCTTTTTCAAACTTTTCTCTAGCCTCTTTTAATGGCACAGAAAGGCTGTTTTCTCCAATTTTTTCATTAAAATTATCAATTTTTAAAGATTCTTTGATTATTGTAGATATTTTTTCTTTAGTGTCTGGTTGAAGGATGGCGATTCTTTCAATTAAATTTCTTAATTCTCTAACATTTCCTTGCCAATTATGATTTAAAATGTAGCTATCTTGATCATCTATTTCTAATTTTTTAATATTATAGTTTTCAGATATTTTATTTGAAAAATATTTTATCAAAAGAGGTATATCAGAAATTCTTTCATTTAATGATTTGATATTAATCTCAAAAACATTAAGCCTGTGATACAAATCCTCTCTAAAATTACCTAATTTAATTTCATCTTTTAAATCTTTACTTGAGGAACAAATTAACCTTACATCTACATTTATATCATTATTACCATTTATTCTTTTAAATTTTTGATCGATTAATACTCTTAAAATTTTTGATTGAATTTCTAATGGAATTTCAGAAACTTGGTCAATCAATAATGTTCCTTGATTGGCTTTTTCAAGTGCACCATACGATAAAGATCCATTCTCTTTTTCCTCACCAAATAACTCAAGTTCATATTTACCTGAATCTAATAAAGCTCCATTTAAAATTATAAAAGGTTTATTATTTCTCTTTGATTTTTTATGAATTTTTCTTGCAATTAATTCTTTACCTGATCCAGAAGGACCATTGATCAAAACTCTTGTCTCTGTAATAGAAATTTTGTCGATTTGCTCTTTTATATTTGTGATATTTTTACTATCACCAATTAGCTCATATGAATAAAATAATTTATTTTCATAATCTTTATTTTGAGATTTTAAATTTAAATTTTCTACTGCTCTTTTTATAAAATTTAATAATCTTGTTTGATCGAATGGTTTTTCAATAAATTCGAATGCACCTAGTTTCAAAGAATTTACTGCCATTTCTATATTTGCATGACCTGTGATTACAATTACGGGCACATCTTTATTTTTAGATTTTATATGAGATAATAATTCAATTCCATCATTATCACCTTTGTCTAATTTGACATCTAAGATTGCAACATCAGGCATTTTTTTATCAATTTCAGATAATGCTTGATTGTAATTAGCTGCCACTCTCGTTTTGTAACCAGCGTCGAGTATTAGTTCGTTGAGGATATTTCTTATATCCACATTGTCATCAACTATTAAAATTTCTATTGCCATCTAATATAAAATTAATTTCTATTTTTGCACCTTCAGGGATTGAAAAAAAACTAAGTTTACCTTTATGATCATTTATAATTTTGTTTACTATTGATAATCCTAAACCAGTTCCATTTTTTTTTGTTGTAAAATATGGATTTAATATATCTTTTATTTTTCCTTTGATTTCACTAAAACCAATCCCATTATCAATTAATATAAATTTAATATGGTCATTATTACGTAAAATTTCAATTGATATTTTCTTTTCAAAATCAGTGTTTTTTTCATATTTTTGTTGAATACTTTCAATTGAGTTCTTTATCAAATTAAAAAAGACTCTACCAATTTGTTCTTTATCACAATTAAATAAAACTTTATCATTTTTCTTTATAAAATTTATATTTATCGTTTTATCCATTTGAGATAATAACTTTATATTATCATTTAAAATACTTACTAAATCATTATCTTTTAAAATTGGTTTTGGCATCCTAGCAAAATCTGAAAATTCATTTACTAAATTTTCAATTTGCTTGATTTGATTATTTATTATTTTTAAATTTTCATTAAAATTATTCTTATCATCAGTAGAAATTTGATTTAAATATTTATTTTTAATTCTATCAATTGTTAATTGAATGGGTGTAAGTGGATTTTTAATTTCATGTGCAAGTTTTCTAGCTAAATTTTCCCAGGCCTCATGTCTTTCATTAATCAGAAGTCTCTCTTGTTGATTTTTAAGTTGATCAGTCATCAAATTAAAATTTCTATTTAAGATTTCCATATCTTTATCAGTTTTTAGTTCTGGAACTTTAGTATTTAAATTACCTTGACCAATTGCACTAGAAGCTAAAATTAAATTATTGATTGATCTAAAAAATCTTGAAGAAAATCTTATTGCAATTGTTATTGATATAAATAATAACAAAGTTACAATTATTATGTAGATTAAAGCAAAAGAAACCTTAATACCCGTACTTCTTTCTTCTACTGTATAATAAAAACTTATAGCTTCTTGAGACTCAGACAAATAATTGGATATATCTTTATCTAAAAATTTGACCACATATATAAAACGATTTTCAAAAGATTGTAATCTCATTATTGCAGCAGAAATATTTGCTGGTGCATTAATTATTTTTAACGGACGATCGTCTTCTAGCACCAAATTTAATGCTTTATCTATAGGTGGAATATATGAATTTATATCTTCAGACGAATATAATAATTTTTTATCTTTATCAATTATATGAATTTCATCAACCCCTCTAATGAGTTTTTGTGTTTTTAGGAACCTAATATATTCATTCGAATTATCATTTAAGAAATTTGCACTTTTGTTTGTATCAAAAGCTATTAAGATTATATCTGCTTCTATTTTATTTCTAACTTCCTCAACATAGCTTTTAGCTAATTCGTAAGAATTATTTACTACTGTAGTAACTTTTTTATCAAAATATTTTTCTAATGCAAAAGAAAATAAAAATAATGAAAATATAGATATCAATATTGAAGGAATTAAAGTGAACAAAGAAAAGTAGGTAATATATCTTTTGTTTGAGGATAGACCATCTTTGTCAATATCGGTTTTAATTGATTTTTTTATTTCAATAAAAATAAAAAAAAATAAAAAAACTAATAAAAAAATATTTAATATTAATAAATATTGTAAATTTTTTTGATTTAATTCTATAAAACTTCGATCAATAAATGTTAAAAAAGTTAAAAAACCTATAAATAGTGTGATACTAGATAGAATGATTATAAATATATTTTTTTTCAAAAAATCTAACATAAGTTAGAATTATAGTATTTAAATAAATGAACAACTATTTTGTAATATTAGCTGCTGGAAAAAGTAAGAGATTTCATAAAAATATTGTTAAACAATTCTATAAATATAAGAATAAAGAGATTGTTGATCACTCAGTGGAAAAATCTATTCAATCAAATCTATTTAAAAAGATTATAATAGTAACAAATAACTTAAATCATTTTAAAAAGAAAAAATATCCAAAAATAATTAAAATTATTAAAGGTGGAAAAGAGAGATCAGATTCATCTTTAAAAGCGTTAAAATATCTTAAAAAATATAACCCTAAAAATGTGTACATTCATGACGCTGCAAGACCAAATTTTTCAAAAAATTTGCTAAAAAAAATAACAAAAAATTTATATAAGAATAAAGCTGTAATTCCAGTTCTCACTTCGACAGATTCAATAAAATATAAAATCAAAAATCAAATATTTAATCTTAATAAAAATAATTCTTTTTTAACCCAAACACCACAGGCTTTTAGATTTAAAGAATTGTATAATGTTGCAATAAAAGAAAAAACTAAAGTTAGTGATGAGGCTACACTTTTTATTAACAATGATTATAAAGTTAAATTCATACCTGGAGAAAATAAAAATAATAAGATTACATACTTAAATGACATTGAAACTTCTAAAACTTATTTCGGTATAGGTTTTGATATTCATAAACTAATAAAAAATAAAAAACTTTTTTTAGGTGGGGTAAAAATTCCTTTTCATTCTGGTCTAAAGGGACATTCAGATGGAGATGTAATTTTGCATGCAATTATTGATGCAATTTTAGGTGCTATTAGAAAAAAAGATATTGGTACTTATTTTCCTAATACAAAGAGATTTAAGAATATAAGATCTCCAAAAATGTTAAAACCAATTATCTACAATCTTTATAAAAATAATTTTTCAATAAATAACCTTGATATAAATTTAATTTGTGAACAGCCAAAGGTTTCAAAATATCGAGATAAAATTATCAATTCAATATCAAAGCTTACAAATTTAAAAAAAGACCAAATTAATTTAAAAGGTAAAACTGTAGAAAAATTAGGTTTAATAGGTAAAGAAAAAGCAATTGCTTGTGAAGTAATAATATCAATTACAAAATATGATTAAAACTTTAAATACATTATTTGTCACGATGTTTGGTTTGGGTAAACTTCCAAAAATTCCTGGTACATTTGGATCATTAGCAACAATAATTATACTTTATATTTTATTCCATATATTAAATCTATCTTCAAACCTGATATTAATAAGTTTGATAGTTATTTTTATTTTTTCTTTTTTAGCAGTTGCAGCTCATATCAAAGATAATGAAAATAAAGACCCGAAAGAAGTAATTATAGATGAATTCATTGGTCAATCTATTCCAATTTATCTTTTTGAAATTTCACATGGAACAGAAAAGTCAGCTGATGAGGCTATAATCTTTTACGGTATTTGTTTCGTATTATTTAGATTTTTTGATATAGCAAAACCATTTCCGGTTAGTTATTTTGATAAGAATTTCAAAAATAGTTTTGGCGTAATTATGGATGACGTTTGTGCTGGTTTCTATGTTGTTATATTTTTAATTTGTTTTATGGTTTTAAGTAATTATTTTATCTAATGAGATCTTTAATAAAAATACTAACTAAAAAAAAACTTAAAATTTCTTTTGTGGAGTCTTGTACAGGGGGTTTACTAGCTAGCACTATTACTTCAATTAGTGGTGCATCAAAAGTATTTAATTTAGGTTTAGTTACTTATTCTAACCAAGCAAAAATAAAGATTTTAAAAGTAAATAATAATATTATTAGAAAATATGGTGCCGTAAGTCATGAATGTTGTTATGCAATGGTTAAAAATTTGTCTAAAATATCTAAGGCTAATATCAATGTTTCTATAACTGGTATTGCTGGGCCCAAAGGTGGCACTAAACAAAAGCCTGTGGGTTTAGTTTATATTGGAATTAAAAGAGGTAATAAAATACAAATAAATAAGCACTTATTTAAAAGTAAAAAAAGGTCATCAATACAAAAAGCTACTGTTAAAAAAGCTTTAGATTTAATTCTTAGAGCTGCTAAATAACTCTTCAGCTCTTTTCTGAAAAGCATCAGCTATTTTTTCTAAACCAAATTGAAAAGAAACAACCATTAAAGAATTTAAAAATTTATTTTTAATTTCAAAATCAATATCAAAAGTAACTTCTGTAATTCCATTTTTTTTATCAGAAAACGACCAGTTATTTGAAAGATGGTTTAAAGGTCCTTCTATATTTTTAACAAATATTGTGTCTTCTTTTTTATTAAAAACCACATCGCTTTTATAAGTATCTTTAAATAATCCTTTACCGATAGTTAGATCAGCAATTATCTTTGTTAGGTCACCTTCATTTTTATTTTCATATATTTTTGCATCAAAACAAAATGGAACAAATTCTGGATATTTTTCAATATCTAAAACTAGATTAATCAAATCTTTTTTTTTACATTCAATTAATCGCTTAACTGAAGCTTTGGGCATTAATGAGTATTTATTCTACTTTGTTGAAGTTTAGCAAAATCTTCATCTGCATGATAAGAAGATCTTGTAAGAGGAGAAGAAGAAACTAACAAAAATCCTTTTGATTTTGCGATATCCCCTAACTCTTTAAATTCTTCAGGTGTATAATATCTATCTAGTGGAAAATGTTTTACAGATGGTTGTAAATATTGTCCTATAGTTAAAAAATCTACATCAGCAGACTTTAAATCATCCATCACTTGTAAAATTTCATCTCTTGTTTCACCTAGACCAACCATTATTCCTGATTTAGTAAAAACTTTTTTATTAATCGTCTTTGCATTCTTTAATAGTTCAAGAGAAGCAAAATATCTTGAACCAGGCCTAACTTTTAAATAGAGACTGGGAACAGTTTCAATGTTATGATTAAAAACATCAGGATTAGCTTTTAATACTTTTTTATAAGCATCACCTTTTCTTAAAAAATCAGGTGTTAAAACTTCTATAGTTGTATTAGGATTAGTTTTTCTTGTTTGATTAATTACCTCATAAAAATGATTTGAACCACCATCATTTAAATCATCTCTATCTACTGATGTAATTACAACATGTTTTAAATTCAATTTTTTAACAGCTCGAGAAATTTTAAATGGTTCTAGTTCGTCTAATTTTCCTGGTTTACCAGTTTTAACATCACAAAAAGCACATGCTCTTGTACAAGTATCCCCCATTATCATGAATGTTGCGTGTCTTTTACTCCAACATTCAGTTATATTTGGACAATTTGCTTCCTGGCAAACTGTTACAAGATTGTTTTTATTTACGATTGTTTTTGTTAAAAAAAATTCTTTACTATTAGAAAGCTTAGATCTAATCCAATCAGGTTTTTTTTTGATAGGATTGATTGGATTTTTTACTTTTTCCGGGTGTCTTGGTTTAATCTTAATCGTCATTGTTTTTTATAATATAAATTTGTTCATTTTTTTTACCAAATATAAATCTTTCTCTAATTAAAGTTTCAATATAATCAAGATCCAGATTGTCACTTAATAATGAATTTTTAAAATCCAAGTCTTTAATTTGGTTACTAAGTAATATTTCTTGATTTTGTAGGTTTTTAAGAATTTCTTTTTTTTCAAAGAAGGAGATAAGGCCTCTTTCACCTGATAAAAGATTAAAAAAAAAATATAATATCAAAAAAGTTGATACTAATAAAAAGTAATTTTTTTTTAATCTTTTGAGCATTAATGAACTTTATTCATTATAGCTTTTTTTCCAAGATCTTCTTCTATACGTATTAATTGATTATATTTAGCTACTCTTTCAGATCTCGCTAAAGATCCAGTTTTTATTTGCCCAGAATTAGTCCCAACTGCCAAATCAGCAATAAAAGTATCCTCACTATCTCCAGATCTATGAGAAATTATTGTTTCAAAACCAATATTTTGAGCAAATTTAATTACTTCTAGTGTTTCTGAAACAGTGCCTATTTGATTAAGTTTAATCAATATTGCGTTAGAGGATATATTAAGAAAACCTTTTTTAAGTCTTTCAAGATTTGTCACATACAAATCATCTCCAACAATTTGAACGCCCTTAATTGATTTCATCAACTTATTCCATGAAATCCAGTCATTTTCTGCAAAAGGATCTTCTATTGATTTTATCTTATATTTTTTAATTAATTTTATGTATTCTTTTATTGATTTTTCAACAGATATAAATTTGTTTGAATGTATAGAATATTTATTTTTTTTATATAGCTCGTTTGCTGCAACATCTAAACAAATAGACACATCTTTACCATTAACAAATCCTGACATTCGAATAGCTGAAACAATTAGGTCTAGAGCTTGATTGTTATTACTAATCATTGGAGCAAAACCACCCTCATCACCAACAGAGGTCGATAAACCTTTTTTAGTCAAAAGTTTACTTAAATTTTTAATTACTAAAAAACAAATCTGTATTGCATTTGAAAAATTTTTGGCTCGATCTGGCCTGATCATAAATTCTTGAATCCTCAAACCATTATTTGCATGAGCACCACCATTTATAATATTCATTAATGGAAATGGTAATCTGAAATTTTTCTTAATTAAAAAATTTTTATATAAAGGTATCTTTTTAACTTTAGCAGAAAGTTTTTTAACAGCAATCGATACTGCTAAAATTGCATTTGCTCCCAATTTAGTTTTTTGTCTTGTGCCATCTAAATTTATCATTATGGCATCAATTTTTTCTTGATTGTGAATCCCACAGCCTTTTAATTTTTTTGAAATTTTTGTATTTATTAAATTTATTGCTGTAAATACACTTTTACCTAGGTAACGTTTATTTTTGTTATCCCTTTTTTCAAATGCTTCATAAGATCCAGTTGATGCACCTGATGGACAGATTGCAGAAGCACTATTATTTTTTATAAAAACTTCAGCTTCTATTGTGGGATTGCCCCTACTATCAAAAACTTGACGTGCTATAACTTTTAAAATTTTACTCACTAATTTTTAATCAAACTATCAATATCTGTCAGTTGTTTTAATAAATCTTCTAATTTATTTAATGGAACCATATTTGGACCATCTGATGGAGCATTGTCAGGATCTTGATGAGTTTCAATAAATACACCTGCAACCCCAACAGCTACAGCTGCTCTAGCCAAATACTCTACAAATTCTCTCTGACCCCCACTTTTTTCTCCGAGACCTCCCGGTTGTTGAACAGAATGAGTGGCATCAAAAATAACTGGATAACCATTCTTAGCCATTATAGGTAATGATCTCATATCTGAAACTAGAGTGTTATAACCAAAACTTGCACCTCTTTCTGTCACCAAAATATTTTTATTCCCTGAATCTGAAATTTTTTTAGTGACGTTAACCATGTCCCATGGAGCTAAGAATTGACCCTTTTTAACATTAATAATTTTTTTAGTTTTTGCAGCAGCAATTAGTAAATCTGTTTGTCTACAAAGAAAAGCTGGTATTTGAAGGACATCCACATGTTTGCTTACTATTTCACACTGTTCAATATTATGTATGTCAGTTAATATTGGAATATTTAATTCTTTTTTTATCTTATCGAAAATTGGAAGTGAGCTTTCTAACCCTGCACCTCTT
>QCMO01000004.1 GCA_003213695.1 Pelagibacteraceae bacterium AG-422-C23
AGGAGGTTTAAAATTGGGGTGTTCTGGAATTATTACAGCTACTTGCAATGTGACTGCTGAGATGTCTAGAAAAGTTTATGATGATTTTAATTTAGGAAAAGAACAATCATATAACGAAAAATTATGCAAAGTACGAAGTGTTTTTGATAATTATAATCTAATATCTGGATTACACACTTTTTATTCTCAAATAAGTGATGATTATAAAAATATTTTACCTCCACTAAGCTTACTAAATGAAGCAGATGAAAAAGAATTGTTAAATTCTCTTAAAAATTTAAATTTTAAAAAAAATTCACTTATGGCGGCATAGAATGCAATTAGCAAGATTTCTTAATAAAGTTTTTAAAAAAAAAGGTTTCATTTTAACTGATGCTAATTCAAAAAATTATATAATAGGAAATCCAGGAGACAATCCTATTAAACTAAAAATTTTAAATAAAAGTTTGCATTATAAGCTTTTATTACATCCCGATCTATATTTTGGGGAAGCTTATACGGATGGTGACATTACAATAGAGAATGGAACTCTAACTGAATTTTTAGACTTAGCACTCATGAATTTTGGAAGAGGAGATCTAAATTTTTTTAGTTACATGATTAATAGACTCAGAGGATCATATCGATATTTAACCAATTTTAATTTTATAAAAAAATCAAAAATGAATGTTTCTCATCACTATGATATCTCAGACAATCTTTATGATTTATTTTTAGATCCAAAAAAACAATATTCATGTGCGTATTTCAAAAATGAGAATGATAGTCTTGAAGCTGCACAAAATAATAAGATTAAACACATTATTAAAAAACTAAATATAAAACAGAATCAAAAAGTTTTAGATATTGGATGTGGTTGGGGATCATTGGCAATCGATATAGCTAAAAATGCAAAATGTGAAGTTACAGGAATTACATTGTCAGAAAATCAATTTAATTACTGCAAAAAAAAAGTGAAAGAGATGAATTTAGAAAATCAAGTCAAATTTAAACTAATGGATTATAGGGAACTAAACGAAAAATTTGATAGAATTGTAAGTGTTGGAATGTTTGAGCATGTAGGAAGAAAATTTTATAAAAAATTTTTTAATCAAGTGGAAAACTTACTTACAGAAGATGGAATTGCACTAATACACACAATTGGCTCAGTAAACCCTCCTAGGGACCCCCATCCATGGATTACTAAATATATTTTTCCTGGAGGCTATACCCCAAGTTTAAGTGAAGTAACAACACCCATTGAAAAAGCAGGATTAATTGTGACTGATATTGAGGTTTTGAGACTTCATTACTCACACACACTTAGACATTGGAAAGAGAATTGTATTAAAAATAAACAAAAAATAATTGAAATGTTTGACGAAAAATTTTTTAGAATGTGGGAATTTTATTTAGCAGGATGTGAAATGGCATTCAAGTGGGGAGATCAAGTTGTATATCAATTTCAGCTTACAAAAAATTATACATCTACTCCAGTGACTAGAGACTATATTTATCAATAAATAATTGATAGAATTACCTTCTTTTTAAAATGAAAAAAAAACAAAAAAAATCAAAAAAGAGTAAGAATATTTCTAAAAAAAGATTATCTAAAAATTTACAGTCAAAAAAGAATAAAAAAATTTTAAAAAAAAGAAAAAAAAGATTTAGTAAAAAAAATAAGATTATTCAAAAAAAAAGATTAAAAAATAAAAAAAAAATTTATTTTAAAAAATCCAGCAAAAGTCAAAATGAGAGTTTAACTCTAAAATTGGTTAAATTACAGCTTTCTTTGAAACCACAATTTAATTTTAAAATTAATTTTAGTTTTGAAAAGTATATACAAGGATTCTTTGACAAAATATCTGAAACAATTTCAAACTATAAAATTCTTAAAGATGATGAAAAAAGAAGGATAAAAATAGAAAAAATTGAAAATGAAAGAAAAGAAAAAATAGAAATAGAAAAAAAGAAAAAATTAGAAGAATTACTTAAACTTAAGTTAAAAGAAAAAGCTTTAAAAGATGAAGCTAGGCTTGAAAAACAAAGAACTAAAGACATAAAATTATTTTTAAGAAAAGAGCAAGCTCTTATAAGAATTGAACAAGCAGAGAAGCAAAAACAATTTTTAAATCAAATAAAGTTAGATAGACAAATAGAAAAATTTAGAATTCGAGAAGTAAAAGAGCTGGAAAGACTTGAAAAAATTTCTTTAAGAGAACAAAGAGAGGATTATGAAGGTCTTCAAGAAAGAATAGATAAGCTTAAAGAAAAATATCGAATTATAAGAGATCAAAAAATTAGGGAAAGAGTTGAAGCTCTAGGGGTAAAACTTGAAGGAGATGAAGACAGAGAAACTTTGCTTTCTAAAGAGAAGGAATATACGTTAGCAAGACAAAAGATTGAGTTTGCTCTAGAAAGTTTTTATAGAAGTGCAAGTAGTTTAGTTTTTCAACTTAATAAAAGACACATCACAAGAAACATGTCAATATTTAGATGCATTGATAGAAGATTCGAAACAGGAGAAATATTTATTAAATGGGATGAAACAGAGGATGAAAAATGGCTTTTACTGATCTACATAAAAAATAATTCACCCGATGAAGGAATTGTTATCGAAGATAAAACAAATCCAGAAAAAAATATTTCTCATGAATTTAGAAGTGTAGATATTTTTAAAGCATCAGATACAATGGTAGACTCTTTAACACAACTTATTGCAAGAATAAGAGAAAAAAATGTTAATTAAAATTTTTTTATAATAAAGTATTATTAAAAAATGATTTTAGGAACTGCTTTTCTTATACTTCTTTATTTGATCTTAAGATATATCCTTGCTTGGATTACATACTACAATAATCTTGACTCTAGACTTGGAGATAGTACCTGGCGGTTTACATATGATTATCCAGTAATAGGCGAACGAGATATTTCTGACTTAGATGATAAAGATTTTGTAAGGTTAAGAAGAAAAAAAAATAAAATTATTTTATTAATGTATTCTATTGTTCTCATAATGTTTGTAGCTTCAATGTCTGTGTTGAGTAAGTTTTTATTATTTTTTTTTAGTTAATTCTTCAACTGTTTCTTATTTTTAAGATATAGAAAAAAAGCAACTATTTCATAAATTATTGAAAATATATTGAAGATAATTGGTAATTTAAAAAAATTATAAAGGAATCTATATTTTGGCATTCTCTTCCATAGCAAGAGAAATGCCTCAGCCCCTTCAAAAACTTTTTCATTATCTTTGACGTGAAGCCTGCGAAGAAGCTCTTTGTCACTTTTTAAAGTTTCTTTTTCAGCTGATATATTATTTGTAATGTCTACCCAGTCAATTTCCTGAATTTTTTGTTTTTTATATATATCAATTTCAGCCTTACAAATTTTGCATGAATTATTAAAGTAAACTTTCATAATAATTAACTAATTACTAATTAATCAAATATATGTACATGCGTAAAATACTCTAGTTGAAAATTATATTAAACGAACTATGTATTATCGGTCATGAGCAATTTCTTTGAAAAATCAGACTTATCTAGAAATGAGGCTGAAAACATAATTTCTGACACCTTACAAAATTGTGATGATGGAGAATTATATTTGGAAAATTCAAAATCAGAGTCGATTTTATTGGATGATAATAAAATTAAGAATTCTAGTTATAGTTCTGATCTAGGTTTTGGATTAAGAGCTATTTCAGATGAAATAGTTGCGTATTCTCATTCAAATGAAATATCAAAAAATTCTCTCAAACAATCCTCTGAAAATTTAAGGGAAACTTTAAAGTCTGCAAAAGGTACTTATAACCACTCTATACCTAAATCTAATAAGAAATATTACGAAAATATAAATCCAATTGAACAAAAATCTCTCAATGAAAAGATAGAAATTTTAAATAAAGTTAATAATTATTTAAGATCAACTGATAGCAATGTTAAACAAGTAACAGCTAATTTTCTTGGGGAGCAAAAGTCTTTAGAGATAATTAGATCTGGAGGTGAAACATTAACAGATGTACGTCCTCTAATTAGATTTAATGTATCGGTAATGCTTGAAAAAAATGGAAGAAAAGAAACAGGCGTATATGGTGTTGGAGGTAGGCAGTCATATGACAACTATCTGAAGGAAGATAACTGGAAAAATGTTTGTGATGAAGCTTTAAGAATAGCCTCAGTAAATTTAGAGAGTAAACCAGCTCCAGCAGGAGAAATGAAAGTCGTATTAGGACCAGGTTGGCCTGCAATATTAATTCACGAGGCAGTTGGACACGGTTTAGAGGGTGATTTTAACAGAAAAAAAACTTCTGCATTTCATAATCTTATGGGTCAAAAAGTTGCTAGTGAAGGTGTTACTATTGTCGATGATGGAACGATTGACAATAGAAGGGGTAGTTTAACAATTGATGATGAGGGAACCCCAACAGAAAAAACAGTATTAATAGAAAATGGAATTTTAAAAAATTTCATGCAAGATAGACATAACGCTCGCTTAATGAAAACTAAATCTACCGGTAGTGGTCGAAGAGAAAATTATAGACATATAGTTCTGCCAAGAATGAGAAATACTATGATGTTAAATGGTAAGCACACTCAGGAAGAAATGATTAAATCTGTAGATAAAGGTATTTTTGCGGTTAGTTTTGGTGGTGGACAAGTAGATATTACCTCAGGAAAATTTGTATTTAATTGTACTGAGGCATATGAGATAATTAATGGTAAAATTGGATCACCAATTAAGGGTGCTACTCTGATCGGGGATGGACCATCAATTTTAAAAGAGGTTTCAATGGTTGGAAATGACATGATGTTAGATCCTGGGATCGGTACTTGTGGTAAAGCTGGTCAAGGTGTTCCCGTAGGCGTTGCTCAGCCTTCAATTTTAATAAACAAGATGACTGTTGGTGGTACAAAACTTTAGATGATCAAAGATCAAGAATATTTGGAACGAAAATCCTCTTTTTGTTTGGATTTGGCAAAAAAACTTGGTGCTTCAGATGCAAGTGTTATTGTAAGTAACTCAATTTCTGAAACAGTAAATTTTAGAAATCAAAAATTAGATGAATCTAATAGATCAGATAATTTAGCCATAGGCATTACAACTTATATAGGTAAAAAAAAATCCTCTATTTCTTCATCAAATCTACTTGATGATAACTTAAAAATCCTAATTAAAAAATGTGTAGAGACTACGAAAAATACACCGGAAGATGAATTCAATTCTCTTCCTGATAAAGATTTATTGGCAAAAGAAACTAAAAGCTTAAATTTATATGATGATACTCATATCAAAAATGACATTAAGATTGAGTATTTAACAAGATTAGAAGCTTCAGCTTCTAAAGAAAAAAAAATCATTAATACAGAGTCTAGTTTTACAGAAGATAAATCAAATTTTATTTTAGCTAACAGCGATGGTTTTTGCGAGGGTTATAAAACTTCATCATTTACGGCGTCAAGTGTAACTGTAGCAAAAGATGATATAAGTATGGAGAGAGATTATGAATATACAAGCAAGTGTCATCTACAGGATATTAGAGATGCAGAGGAATTAGGCAAAATATCGGCTGAGCAAACTATTAAAAAGTTAAGTCCAAAAAAAATAGGAAGTGATAAAATTCCAATAATTTTTGATAAAAGAATTGCAAAAGGAATATTAAGTACTTTTGCTAGTGCAATATCATCTTCTGCTATTTCAAGAGGAACGTCATTTTTAAAAGATAAGATAAACCAAAAAATATTCTCGAATGATTTAAACATTTTTGACAAACCAGATATTTTAAAGGGTCTTGGGTCAAAAAGTTTTGATTCAGAGGGGGTAAAAACCGAAACACTTCAATTAGTAGAAGAGGGGGTTTTGAAAAATTATTTAATAGATACTTACAATGGCAAGAAATTAAATCTAAAATCAAACGGAAGATGCGGCGGTACTAGTAACCTCTATTTTGATAATGGAAAAATTTCTTTGAAAAATCTACTCAATTCTAATTCAAAATGTCTTTATATAACTGAAACCATAGGACATGGAAGTAATATAGTAACAGGTGATTACTCTGTTGGTGCAACCGGATTTTTAATTGAGAATGGTGAATTTAAATTCCCAATTAATGAAATAACAATAGCAGGAAATTTTAAAGATATGTTCAAGAACATTACTCTTGCTAATGATTTAGAATTTAAATATGCAACTAATTCTCCAACTATGATGATTGAGGGCATGGTAGTTGCAGGCAAATAACAATAATTACTCAAAATTTTTTAAACGATATTCCCAATTCCCCATCCTTGAATATGACACTCTTATTATTTGGGCAGTTTCTTTTTCAAACCATATATTAAAATCAAATCTTTTATCTTTTGGTAAAGTCATATCTTTAGATTTGAGTGTAAACCGATTAACATCATAAACTTTTCCGTATTGTTCAATTTTTTCTTTACCAACAAAAGTAACAACCTGTTTTTTTATACTTCCTGAAATTGGACTAATTTGGCTGTCAGTTTGTAAAATTTTATGACTCCACCAATTTCCTATAATATTATTATTTGATGCCTCTCCCAAATAGGAAGAACCTTTAATGTCAAATTTATTTTTATTTTCATCAAAAACTAAATTAACAAATTTTTCTTTATCATTTTGTAAAGTTTTAGAGTTATAAGAAATTAATTGATCATTTATATATTTTTCTTCGCCATATCCTTCAACCTGAAAAATAGTAGCTCCTAAAATTTTAACTGAAAACTTTATTTGATTAGTTACAATTGTTTCTTCACCTTTTCTTGTAAAAAAATAATAATTATAACCTATTAATTCTCCATTTCTAAAAATTTCCATTTCGATTTTATTGTATTTTTTATAATGATCCATATGAGCAAGAACATTTGAAGATAATAATACAACAATTACGATAAAAATTTTTTTCATTAAAAGATTACAATAATAGACTTTTCTTATAATAGAAGTAGTTTATCAAAAAAATGTTTTTAAAAATTAAGAAAATACCAAAAGTTAATTGGACATCAAATAAACCGTACAACCTCAAACCAAAGTTTTCAACATTCTTTTTTTTATGTTTCGGACTTATGTTGTTTGGACTGGGGGAAGGATTGTTAATTGTTTCTTTTACAGGTGCATCTCCTTGGAGTGTTTTAGCTCAAGGTATTTCACTTAAAGTAAATTTAACCATTGGTACAATTACTTTATTAATCAGTATTGCAGTATTAATTTTGTGGATACCCTTAGGTCAAAAGCCTGGAATGGGAACAATATTTAATGCATTAATAATTGCATTGATGATAGATCTTTGTATTAAATTTGTTCCAACTCCATCTAATTATATTAGTCAATTAATTTTAGCAGTCATATCAGTAATTACAGTTGGTATTGGTGGAGGAATATATTTAGTTTCTAATCTAGGAGCAGGTCCAAGAGACGGATTGATGATTGGTTTACAAAAAGTAACAAATTTTCCCATAGCCGGTGTTAGAGCAACTTTAGAAATTTCAGTTGTAAGTATAGGATGGTATTTGGGTGGAACCGTTGGAGTAGGAACTTTATTATTTGCTTTCGGAATAGGCCCTTGCGTGGCCTTAGGACTTTATTTAGTTGATAAAATTTTTGATTAAGCTGCTGTGCCAGCTTTTTCGCTTCTTTTTCTTTCGTGTGGATCTAAGATTGCTTTTCTTAATCTGCATGACTCTGGCGTAATTTCTAAAGCTTCATCGGTATTTAACATACTTAATTGTTCAGCTATTGACATTTTTCTTACAGGAGTAAGGACAACATTTTCATCTGTACCTTGAGTTCTCATGTTAGTTAATTTTTTACCTTTCATAACATTTATAATCATGTCACCAGGTTTTGGTGCCAATCCAACAATCATACCAGGATAAACAGGATCATTATGTGTTACAAACATTTCACCTCTAGCCTGTAAATTAAATATTGCAAAAGCAACAGCTTTTCCTTGTTCCATAGAAATTAAAGCACCATTTCTTCTTCCTTCCATTTCACCCTCAAATTTTCCATAATCATGGAAGATTCGATTAATAACACCATTTCCTTTTGTGAGGGTAAGAAATCGACTTGTGTAACCCATTAAACCTCTTGTTGGTGCATGAAATATTAATCGTTTTTTATCTTTGCCCGTATCTTTTAATTCAATTAATTTACCCTTTCTTCTATTCATTGAGTCAATTATCTTTGAGGAGTGTTCTTCATCAAGATCCATAGTGACTTCCTCAATTGGCTCAAGCTTATTTCCATCCTTATCTTTTTTGAATAAAACTTTTGGTGGACTAACAGTCAACTCAAAACCTTCTCTTCTCATCTGAGTGAGTAAAATTTCTAACATTAATTCTCCTCTACCACTTACTACAAAAGAGTCGTTTCCATCATTTTCTGAGAATGTAATTCCAACATTGTTCTGTGCTTCTGTGATTAATCGGTCTCTTATTTGAGTACTAGTAAGTTTTTTTCCTTCAGTCCCTGCTAATGGAGATGTATTAACTGTAATAGTAATCGACATTGTTGGCGGATCAATAGGAGTAGCAGCAATTGGGTCATTAACCTCTAAATCACATATTGTATCAGCAACATTGGCTTTTTCTAGACCAGCAACAACCACAATATCTCCTGCTTCCCCAACTTCAATTGGAACTTTTTTTGTTCCCTCGTATCTAAAAATTTTTGTAAGTCTGCCCTCATCAACCTTTTCTCCTTTTAAGTTGATCGCTTTAATTGCCTGGTTAGCTTTAGCCGTTCCTTGAGTAATCCTTCCTACTAAACTTCTTCCTAAAAAACTATCTGCATAAAGTAACGTTGATAACATTGCAAAAGGTTTTGATTTATCAAGATCAGCAGGTTTTACATGTTCTATAATTTGATCTAATAAAGGATTTAAATTTTGTCTAGGACCCTCTACTTCCTTATCAGCCCATCCAGATCTACCACTTGCGTATAAAACTGGAAAATCTAATTGTTCTTCATTGGCATCTAGACTTACAAACAAATCAAATGTTTCGTCTAAAACATCATTAGCTCTTTGATCAGCTTTGTCTAATTTATTGATAACAACTATTGGTTTTAAACCTTGCTTTAATGCCTTTGATAGTACAAATTTTGTTTGGGGCATAACACCCTCAGCTGAGTCAATTAATAATAAAGCACCATCAGCCATGCTCAAAACTCTTTCAACTTCTGCAGCAAAATCTCTATGTCCTGGAGTATCAATAATGTTAATTCTAGAATTTTTCCAATTTATTGAAGCAGGCTTCGCTAGAATGGTAATTCCTCTTTCCTTTTCAAGTTCTCCTGAGTCCATTAATCTCTCATCTACAACTTCATTTTCTCTGAAAGAACCACTTTGTTTCATTAGATTATCAATTAAGGTTGTTTTCCCGTGGTCAACGTGTGCAATGATAGTGATGTTTCTTATATCGTTACTCATAATTTGTGGCTCTTATACATTAAATTTTTTTTTTGAAAACTTTAAAAAAGCTTAATAATTATTAAATTTTGGTGAAAAATGTGGTTTTAATTTGTTTTTTTTGTTTTTTCTCTCTTAAGTTTTCTTTTTTCTTTTAAACTTAATTTCGGTTTTTTGTTTACACTTGAGTCTTTAAAGGATTTACCACTATATCTTTTTGACATTATTGTATTTTACAAGATCTAAAAAAAAAGGCCATCAAAAGATGGCCTTTAAATTTTGTATTTGGAGGGTTTTACATTCCCATGCCACCCATTCCTCCCATGCCACCCATTCCTCCCATGCCACCAGGCATAGCAGGTGCACCAGCATCTTTTTCTTCTGGCTTATCAGCTATCATTGCTTCTGTTGTTACTAACAATCCAGAAATAGAAGCCGCGTCTTGAAGAGCAGTTCTTACAACTTTTACAGGATCAATAATACCTTTCGCAAACATGTCACAATATTCTTCATTTTGTGCATCGTAGCCGTGAGTTTTTTTATTTTGTTCTAATAATTTACCAACAACTACTGAGCCATCTACTCCAGCATTTTTAGTAATTTGTCTAATAGGAGCCTCTAATGCTCTTCTAACAAGATCTACTCCTGCTTTTTGATCTTCACCTTTAGCTTTGACTTTGTCAAGATCCTGAGCAGCATATAGCAACGCACATCCACCTCCTGTTACAATTCCCTCTTCAACAGCAGCTCTAGTTGCATTTAAGGCGTCTTCTACTCTGTCTTTTCTTTCTTTAACTTCAACTTCTGTAGCTCCACCAACTTTAATTACAGCAACACCACCAGCTAATTTAGCAAGTCTTTCTTGAAGTTTTTCTTTATCATAATCTGAAGTTGTTTCATCAATTTGCTGTTTTATAGAAGAACATCTTGCCTCAATGTCAGATTTTTTACCAGAACCATTTACAATGGTACTGTTATCCTTATCGACTTTGATTTTTTTACACGAACCAAGATCGTCAAGTTTTACATTTTCAAGTTTAATTCCTAAATCCTCTGAAATAACTTGACCTCCAGTTAAAATTGCTATGTCCTCGAGCATTGCTTTTCTTCTATCTCCAAATCCTGGAGCTTTAACTGCAACAACTTTTAAACCACCTCTTAATTTGTTGACAACTAAAGTTGCCAAAGCCTCGCCCTCAACATCTTCAGAAATTATCATTAATGGTCTACCAGCTTGAACTACAGCCTCTAAAAGTGGAACCATTGGTTGTAAGTTTGTTAATTTTTTTTCGTGTAAAAGAATAAAAGGATTTTCAAGTTCTGTTGTCATTTTATCACTGTTAGTTATAAAATATGGAGACAAGTATCCTCTATCAAACTGCATTCCTTCAACAACATCAAGTTCAGTTTCAATACCTTTGTTTTCTTCAACGGTAATTACACCTTCATTACCAACTTTCTGCATAGCTTTAGAAATCATAGTTCCAATCTCTTTATCACCGTTTGCAGAAATTGTTCCAACTTGAGCAATTTCATCGCTATCTTTTACTTTTTTAGCTGATGAAACTAAATTTTGTTTTACAACATCTACTGCTGCATCAATACCTCTTTTAACATCCATTGGATTCATTCCGGCAGTAACATACTTCACACCTTCTCTCACAATTGCTTGAGCTAAAATCGTTGCAGTAGTTGTTCCATCTCCGGCCTCATCATTAGTTTTGCTGGCTACTTCTTTAACCATTTGAGCACCCATGTTTTCAAATTTATCTTCTAAATCAATTTCTTTAGCTACAGATACACCATCTTTAGTAATTCTAGGAGCTCCATATGATTTATCCATAACTACATTTCTTCCTTTTGGACCTAAAGTTACTTTAACTGTATCAGCCAAAATGTTTACACCTCTTATCATTGCTGCTCTTGCTTCAGCATCGAATTTAACAATTTTTGCCATTTTATCTTCTCCTTTAAATTAATTATTTACTAGAGATACCCATAATGTCTGACTCTTTCATTATGCTGTACTCTTTACCATCAATTTTGACTTCAGTTCCTGACCATTTGCCAAATAAAACTTTGTCTCCAACCTTAACATCCATTGGAATCTTTTTTCCATCTTCAGTTTTTGCACCACCACCAACAGCAACAACTTTACCTTCTTGAGGTTTCTCTTGAGCTGTGTCTGGTATGATAATTCCCCCAGCAGTTTTTTCACTGCCATCTAGAACTTCTATTAAAACTCTATCGTGTAACGGTTTAAATTTCATATATTCTCCTATATAAATATGGAGTTCATATAGAGATTGGTAACACTATTTCAAGATATTCTTACTATTTAGTTTTTTTAAAAAAGGTAGGAAATTGTGGTTTTTTTGGGTTATAGATTATTTAAATGACTAAAAATTTAGACAAAGAAGGCCTAAGCTCAATTGTAGACAATTATCAGTTATTTTATATTGATTTATGGGGTGTTATTCATAATGGTATTACACTTCATACAGAAGCGATCAAAACTTTAAAAGAGATTTCAAAAAAAAAAAAAGATTATATTCTTCTTACTAATGCTCCCAGGCCAAATAGTGCTGTAAAATCTTTCTTAAAAAAAATGGGCATGGAGCAAGAAATGATAGATCATGTTTTTACATCTGGTGAAGCGGCATTGAACTATTTAAGTAAAGATTTAAAAAGAAAAAAATTTTTCCATTTAGGGCCACCAAGAGATTTTGATTTATTTAAAGATTTTAAAGAAATGAAGTCAGACGATTTAGAAAAAAGTGAATATATTTTATGCACTGGATTATTTGATGATCAAAGTGATAATTTGAATTTTTATAAAGATTTATTAGAAAAAAGTTTGAAAAAAAAAATGATTTGTACAAACCCAGATTTGATAGTTGACAGAGGAAATACTAGAGAATTATGCGCAGGGTCGGTTGCGATGATTTTTGAAAAAATGGGAGGTGAGGTTGTTTACTTTGGTAAACCGTATCCAGAAGTTTATAATCAATCAATTAATAACAAAAATAAAAAAATTTTGTCAATTGGCGATAATTTAAATACAGATATAAAAGGAGCTAATCTTCAAAATTTTGATTCATTAATAATTTCTAATGGGGTTCATAAAAAAGAAATTGAAAAAGATGGAATTGAAAAAACAGCAAAATCATACGAAACAATTTGTAATTATATTCAATCAGAATTGAAATGGTAAAATCAAAAAAAATATATAAAAGTTTTAACATTGAATCTCGTCACAAAAAATCAATTATTTTAATTGGAAATTTTGATGGAGTTCATCTAGGTCATCAAAAATTATTCAAACTAGCAAATGTTTATAAAAAAAAGTATTCTTTAAAAATTGGAGTACTCACTTTTGAGCCAATGCCAAAAATGTTTTTTAACAAAGATCTTAAACATTTTAGAATTTCTAGCATAAAGCAAAAAATTGATCTTTTAAAATATCATAAGGTTGATTTCGTGATTAATAAGAAGTTCGATAAAAAATTTTCTAAGATAAAATCAGTTGATTTTATTAAAGATATAATTGGAAAAAAGTTAAAACCGAAATTTATTTTTGTGAGTAATAATTTCAGATTCGGAAATAAAAGAGAAGGGAATGTAAATCAATTAATTTATAACCAATCTTTATTTGAGTATAAAGTAGTCAAGCCACAACCATTATTGTTTAATACAAAAATTGCCTCATCATCACTTATAAGATCTTTGCTTCAAGACGGTCAGCTCAGTAAGGCAAATAAACTTTTAAATAGAAGATGGTCAATTGATGGTAAAGTGCAAAAGGGAAAACAATTAGGAAAAAAAATTGGTTTTCCAACTGCAAATATTGACATAAAGAATTATGTTTTGGCTAGACCTGGTGTTTATGCTGTTAAGGTAAAAATATTGAAAAACAAAAATTATTTTAAAGGAATAGCAAATTTAGGATATAGACCAACATTTAAAGGAAAAAAAATATTATTAGAGGTACATTTATTTAATTTTTCTGGAAATCTCTATAATAAGTATTTATCAGTTGATTTTTTAAAATTTATAAGAAAAGAAAAAAAATTCAAAAATGTTGATGAACTTAGAAAACAAATTAAAACTGACCTGTTAGTGGCAAAAAAAACAAAATGAATAAAACTCAAATTAACTTACCTAAGACAGCCTTTTCCATGAAAGCTAACTTACCAAAAAGAGAACCTGAAATATTAGATTTTTGGAAAAAAATAAATCTTTATAGTGAACTGAGAAAATCCAGAAAAGGAAAAGAGAAGTTTGTTCTTCACGATGGCCCCCCTTATGCAAATGGTAATATACATATGGGGACTGCTTTAAACAAAATTTTAAAAGATATCATTGTTAAGTTTCATCAAATGGATGGAAAGGACTCTGTCTATGTACCAGGATGGGATTGTCATGGCTTGCCAATCGAGTGGAAAATTGAGGAACAATATAAAAAAAATAAGAGAAACAAGAATGAAGTACCAATTGTAGAATTTAGAAAAGAATGTAGGTCATTTGCGGAGAAATGGATTGATGTTCATAAAGATCAATTTAAAAGATTAGGAGTAATTGGAGATTGGGAAAATTATTATTCCACAATGAGCTATGATGCTGAGGCACAAATTGTTAGAGAACTTGGAAAGTTTTTAAAAGAGGGAAGTTTATATAGAGGATTCAAACCTGTTCTCTGGTCTACTGTTGAAAAAACAGCTCTTGCTGACGCAGAGGTAGAGTACCAAGATCATAAGTCAGATACAATTTATGCGTCTTTCACAGTTGTGTCGTCACAATTAAAAGAATTAAAAGACACTGATATTGTTATTTGGACAACAACACCCTGGACAATTCCAGCTAACAAAGCTTTAGCTTACAATGATAGTTTGGATTATGTAATTATTGAGATTAATGATGAAGGTGATTTTAAAGATAAAAAAATAATACTTGCAGATGCATTATTGGAGACGGTCATAAAAGATTGTAAAATCCAATCTTTTAAAAAGATCAAAAAATTTAAAGGTGAAAAATTTAAAGGGACAATATGCAAACACCCATTTTATAATTTAGGTTATGATTATGAGATACCAATGCTGGAGGCCCGTTTTGTGACAACGGAACAAGGCACAGGTATTGTTCATTGCGCACCCAGTCATGGTCCTGACGATTTTAATCTTTGTTTAAATAATGGAATTAAAGCAATTGAAACAGTTGATGGAGATGGAAAATATACCTCTAATGTAGCATTATTTGAGGGAATCCATATTTTTAAATCAAATCCCATTGTTATTGAAAAATTAAAAGAGCAAAAAAAACTCTTATCAAATAGTCAACTGGTTCATTCTTATCCTCATTCATGGAGATCTAAAGCACCATTGGTTCATAGAGCTACACCTCAATGGTTTATTTCTATGGATAGTCATAAACTTAGAAAAAAAGCTTTAAAAGCTATTAACGAAACAACTTTTTATCCAAGTAAGGGTAAAGAAAGATTGAAATCAATGATTGAAACTAGGCCAGACTGGTGTGTTTCAAGACAAAGAGTTTGGGGAGTACCTTTACCTATTTTTTTAAACAAAAAAACAAAAAAAATTTTGGTTGATGATGACGTTTTTGAAAATATTGCAAAAATATATGAGAACGAGGGATCAGATTGTTGGTTTTCAGATGATCCGCAAAAATTTCTTGGTACAAAATATAAAGCTAATGAATTTGAAAAGCTTTCTGATATCGTTGAAGTATGGTTTGATAGTGGATCAACTCACTCTTTTGTACTTGAAAAAAGAAAGGATCTTAAATGGCCAGCTTCAATGTATTTAGAGGGATCTGATCAACATAGAGGATGGTTTCATTCTTCACTATTAGAGTCATGTGGAACAAGAGATAGAGCACCATTTGAATCTATTCTTTCCCATGGTTTCGTAGTTGATGGAAAAGGATTAAAAATGTCAAAATCTTTAGGAAATGTAATTGCTCCAGAAGATATACTTAAAAAGTATGGAGCAGATATACTTAGAATTTGGGTTGCATCATCCAATTATGCGGAAGATCTTAGAATAGATTATTCAATATTAGACCAACACGCAGAGTCATATAGAAAAATTAGAAATACTTTTAGATATTTACTTGGAAATCTAAATGATAATTTTGATTCAAAGGATTTAGACAAAATAAAAATTAAAGATCTGCCAGAATTAGAACAGTTTATGCTTCACAAAATTTATAATTTGAATTTAAATTTTGAGAAGTATTTTAAAAATTATGATTTTCACAATCTTTACAAAGAACTACTTAACTTTTGCACAGTAGATTTATCAGCATTTTATTTTGATATAAGAAAAGATTCTCTGTATTGCGATCCTAAGGATTCTGAAAAGAGAAAATCAACACTTTTATTGTTAAACATTATTTTAAGTTCTCTATTAAGATGGTTTGCTCCTATTTTATCTTTTACAACAGAGGAAATTTACCAGCTTATTTCTAAGCAAAAAAAAAGTATTCATTTAGAAAAATTTTTAAAATTTCCTAAGGAATTTGAAAATACGAAGCTAAATGATAAATGGCTCCAGTTATTAAAGATAAGAGATGTGTGTAATCTAAGCATTGAAGAGAAAAGAGCAAGTAAAGAAATCGGATCTAGTCTAGAGGCATCAGTTATTTTAAAGGTTAATAAAAAAGATTCTGAAATTATTGAAGGAATAGATTTATCCGAACTTTGCATAACGTCTTCTGTCGAAATTCAAAAAAAAAATATAGATGAAACTATTGCGGAAACTCAAAAAGCAAAAGGAGATAAGTGTCCCGTATGTTGGAAGATAAGCTCTAACCCTTGTATAAGGCATGGTTAGAATAATTAAGAAAAATATTATTGGAATTATTTTGGTAGTCTCAATTTTTTTGCTAGACAGAATTAGCAAAATTATAATTTTAAATTTAGAGAAATTATATGGAATTAATAGTTACTCTTTAACTTCTTTTTTAAACTTTGAATTAATTTGGAACGATGGAATAGCTTTTGGCTTATTATCATTTAATAATGAAACTTATTATAACTTGATAACACTTTTTATCATTATAGTTACTCTGATAATTTTTTTTGTGATGACAAAATCAATTGGAAAGGAAAAATATGGCTTTATGATGGTTTTTGGGGGATCACTCGGTAATATTTTTGATAGACTATATTATTCATCAGTTCCAGATTTCATAGATATTCATTTTTACAATTTTCATTGGTTTATATTTAATGTTGCTGATATATTCATTACGTTAGGTTTATTTTTATTAATATACCTAGAGTTATTTAGTAAAAAAGAAATATGAAAAAAATTCTTTTAATATTTATTATTCTTAATTTTCTGACTGGTTGCCAATCAGCAAAAGATGCATTAACTTTAAAAAAAAAACCAAGTTCAGATGAGTTTCTAGTCCAAAAAAAAAGTCCATTAGTATTACCGCCAAATTTTGGAGATTTACCATTACCAGAAGAAGATAATTCAATAGATCAGAAAGAAGGAGAAAATGAAATTTCAGTTAAAATAGGAACAGATGAAATTAATATTAATGAAACTATAAAAAATTCAGATCCAACTTCGTTAGAAAAATCTATTTTAAAAAAGATTAAATAATCTTAATGTTAAGTAATAAAATTATATTTAAAAATTTTGGTTCAGATCAATCAAAAAAAAGATATTTTGTTTTATTTAAGAATCTTCTTAAAGAGGAAAATGAGATTTTAAATTCATTTAAAAACACCTATAAAAATTCTTACTCAAAAAAATTATTAAAAAAATTAAAAAAATTTTCTGAAATTATAATTATAGGTATGGGGGGATCAATATTAGGATCTCGTTCAATTTATAGTTTTCTAAAAACAAAGATAAAAAAGAAATTTTATTTTCAAGACAATTATAACTTAATTAAACAAACAAAAAAAAACATGTTGAATTTAATAATATCAAAATCAGGTAATACACTAGAGACAATATCTAATGCAAATATTATGATTAGAAATAATAAGAATAATACTTTTATCACTGAAAACAAAGAAAGCTATTTAATGAATTTGGGCCAAAATCTTAAATCCCAAATAATACATCACAATAATTTTATTGGAGGAAGATATTCCATTTTATCAGAGGTTGGTATGTTACCAGCTGAATTAATGGGATTGAATCCAAAAAAATTTCGAAGACTTAATTTTTTAGTTAAAAACAAAAAATTTGTAAATTCTCTAATACAAAATGTTTCGTGTACAATTAGCTTATTAAAAAGAAAAAAATTTAATTCAGTAATATTAAATTACGACGAAAATTCTTATGACTTATTTTTATGGTATCAACAATTAATAGCAGAAAGTTTAGGAAAAAAGAGTAAAGGAATCCTTCCAATAGTTTCAACTATGCCAAAAGATAATCATAGTTTAATGCAACTTTACTTAGATGGGTTTAAAAATAACTTTTACACGTTTTTTTTCGTGAATGAAGATTCAACTAAAAAAATTAAAAACAATAATTTGCTTAAGTCTCACTCTTATTTAAAAAATAAAAGTTTAAATGATATAAAATATGCTCAGTTTAGAGCTACAGAAAAAGTTTTTTTAAAAAAGAAAATTCCCTTTAGATCTTTTTTTATAAAAAAAAGGAATGAAGAAGTTTTAGGAGAATTGTTTACTTTTTTTGTTCTTGAAACAATTCTTCTTGCTAAAGCACTTAAAGTGAATCCATATGACCAACCTGCTGTAGAATTAATTAAAGATGAAACAAAAAAATTTTTAAAAAAATATTAATTACCAATGATTATTTTTGAAATTCCGTAATTTCTTTCATCTAAAATATTTAAATTCAGTGAAATATCAACATCATCTTTTTTGTGTCTATGGATAATTATAACCCCATCTTTTGATAGAACATTATTTTTTTTTATGCTTTCAATTATTAAATTTATTTTCCCTTCCTTATATGGTGGATCTAAAAAAATAATATCAAATTTTTCATTTAATTTTTTCGATTTTAAAAAATTAAAACAATCTTCCTCATAAATTTTGAAACTTTCAGTATTTTTTAAAATTAATGTATTTTTTTTTAGAACACTTAGTGCTTCCACATAATTTTCTATAAAAACAACCTTATTTGCATTTCTTGAAATACATTCAAGACCAAAGGATCCTGAACCAGAAAATAAATCCAAAACATTTGAATCATCAATTTTACAATTAAATTTTTTGGAGTGTTGAATTAAATTAAAGACTGACTCTTTCACTAAATCTCTTAATGGTCTTGTTTTTTTATCTTTTGGTAAAGAAATTTTTTTTCCTTTAAACTTCCCACTAATTATTCTCATTTGTCTATAATTTTAAAACCAATATCTTTTCTAAAAAAACCATTGGGCCAATTTACTTTATTTATTAAATCAATTGCTCTATTTCTACTCTCATTAAATTCTTTTGATACGATAACAAAATTTAAAACTCTACCACCATTTGAAAAAATCTTTGATTTATTTTTTTTTGTTCCAGCATGGAAAATATACTCATTTTTTTTTAGGGAAATTGAACTTATATTTTTTATCTCAATATTGTTTAAAAATTTTTCAGGATATCCCTTTGAGCATAAAACTATACATAGGCTTTTTTTATTATTCCATTCAATATTAATATTTTTCAAAACTTTATTTACACAAGCAATTATTATTTTTAAAAAATCTGTTTTTAACTTTGGTAATATAGTTTGACATTCAGGGTCGCCCATTCTTACATTATACTCAATCAAAAATGGTTCACCATTTGTTATCATTAGTCCTGCATAAAGAAATCCAACAAATTTTGTATTTTGCTCCTTCAATCCTTTAAGTGTTGGTTTTATGATTTTTTCTAAAATTTTTTTGTTTAATTGATCACTTTCTAATCCGGAGGGAGAATATGCTCCCATACCCCCAGTATTTTTCCCTTTATCACCTTCAAAGACTCTTTTATGATCTTGTGCAGTACCAAAAGTTTTTATAGTTTCACCATCTGATATAATGAAAAAACTCATCTCTTCACCTTTTAGAAATTCTTCAATCAAAACTTGATTAGCAAGACCAAATTTTCCATCAAAAATTTCTTTTATTGCTTGATGAGATTGATCTTTATTTTCACAAATATAAACTCCTTTACCACCAGCTAAACCATCAGCTTTTATTACTACCGGATAATTAGAATTATCTAAATATTTTTTTGCATTATCGAAAGTGTCAAAAAAACCAAATTTAGCTGTTGGAATTTTATATTTTTCACATAATTTTTTTGTAAAAATTTTAGACCCTTCAAGTTGTGAAGCTTTTTTGTTTGGGCCAAATACTTTGATATTAAACTTTTCTAAGTAGTCAACAATGCCATCAACAAGAGGTTTTTCTGGTCCGACTATAACTAAATCAATATTATTTTCAAAAACAAAGTCTTTGATCTTTTTAAAATCATTTAAATCAATACTAATGTTAAAAGAAATGAGATCAGTTCCTGCATTTCCTGGAATACAAAAAATTTTATCTATTTTCTTTGATATTTTTAAAGCTTCACAAATAGCGTGCTCTCTTCCACCACTTCCTATTACAGCAACTTTCATATAATAATGTATAAACTAAAAATGTTTAAAAAATTAGCAAAAATAAAATATTTACCTAACAATTATCAAGTTATCCAAGATGGAGATTACGTAATTTGTGCTATATCAGGTAAAAAAATTTCTTTGGATAAATTAACTTATTGGAATGTTGAACTTCAAGAAGCTTACTTTTCTTATGTAGAGGCATCAATTAAACGAGATAAATTAAATAAAAAAAAATAATTTATTTCCAACGATCATGAGACCAAATCCATTGATCTGGGTTTTTCATTATCATTTTTTCTAAATTTTTATTTAATTCAAGTGATATTTCTTGAACAGATGCATCTTTATTGAATTGTAATGGATTTTTGAAAGATAATTTAAAATTATGATTTTTATGTCTCTGAATATATACGGGCACTATCCTACATTTATATTTCTTAACTAATTGAGCTGGAATAGTGGTGGTTCTTGCTGGGCGCCCGAAAAATTCAACACCTTTGCCCTCACTTACCCTTTGATCAATCATTAGTGCAACTGAAAAGTTTTTTTTAAAAAGATTAACTAATTCTCTAGTCCCGCTTTTACCTTTTTTAATTTGATATTTACAAATATAATTTCTTCTTAATTTTTCCATAATTACATTTAAGAATGGATTATTTAAAGGTCTATAGATTGTACATAAATTTATTCCAGCTCTTTCTATTTCCATAGCCATTAGTTCAAAGTTATTAAAATGTCCTGAAACAAAAACAACTTGTTCATTATTTTTTTTAATTTCATTTAAATAATCTAAGCCCTCAATTTCTATTAAATTTCTAGCGGAACCTTTTCTAAATTGCTTTAAATAAATATATTCTGATAATATTCGTCCATAATTGCCCCACATATTATCTATAATCTTTTTTATATTATCGTCTGAATTAGTGATATTTGATTTTTTTAAATTATTATAAATTTTAGAATTGGATCTAAATAATGGACCAAATTTTTTTCCAATTATTTCACCTAAATTTGATGCATTTTTTAAACCAATTAATTTGAAAATAAAAAAAAAAATTATTATGAATAGAAATTCAATAAAATATTTTAGTAATTTCATAAATTTTCCTTAATCAATTCTTTTAGTTTATCAATATTTTCAATTTCTAGTTCAACTTCAACATAATCACAATTTTCTTTTTGTTTATCATTCATTCTTAAATAATCTTTATAGGTTGTGACAATTTTTGATGAGTCATCTCCTATGATTTTATCAAAATCTCTTTGAGAATAGCTATAATGGTCAGGAAAGGAAAATGATTTCTTTAAATTTAATTTATTTTCTCTTAGTAAATTAAAAAAATTTATTGGATTGCCGATACCTGCAAAAGCTATGATTTCTTTATTTTTAAACTTTTCAATATTTTTGATCTTGTATTTCGAGTAAAAAAAATAAATTTTTTTATCTTTAAAATTTTTATTTATTTTTTCCTCAAATGCTTGAGTCTGTTCTGTCTTATTTCCATTTATAACGATACAGTTAGCCCTTAAAATTGCACTTAAAGGTTCTCTAAGGGGACCAGATGGTATTATGAGGCCATTTCCTACTAACTGATTTGAATTAAAACATAAAATTGAAAAATTTGGCTTAACTGAAAAATCTTGAAAACCATCATCTAATATTACAACGTCATTACCATTTGAAATTGATTGGTTGATAGCTAGTAATCTATTTTTGGAGTCGAAAGTATCACCTATGTGACGCAACATTGTAATTTCATCAGACAAATAATCATAATGCTTCTTAATAAAAGCAGGTTTTTTTCCTGAAGATTTCAAAAACTTAAATATTTCTGCCGCAAGAGGTGTTTTTCCAGTTCCTCCTAGATAGATATTGCCCACACATATAATTGGACAAACTTTTTGATGTTTTTTAAAAATTGATGGAATTCTACTTGTCCATAAAATTAATAAATAAATAATTGAAAAGGGAAATAACAAAATTGACCAAAAGGATTTTTTTTGATTATCCCAAAACTTTGGTTTTTTAAATCTCATGTTATAATACTAGTTTAATTTCTTTATAAGTAGAGTCTAAAATTTTTTGACCAATTAAACTTAATTTTTTTTGAATTTTTTTAGAATTTGATTTTTTTTTTAATAAAATATCTAATGAATTCACCATTTGATTTTCATTCAAAATTTTTTTTGATAAACTATTTTTTTTAAGAAAATCATAAATTTCTGAAAAATTTGATACATTTGGTCCATGCAAAATATTGCAACCATATCGTGTCGCCTCTAATGGATTTTGACCCCCATGATTTATAAGTGAGCCCCCAAGGAAAACATTTTTACATATATTGTAAAAATTCTTTGTTTTACCATATGCATCAACAATATATATATCTGTATCTTTATTGATTTTTTTATCAGAACGGAAAGTTTCAATTTTAAGATTGAGTTTTTCTAATTCTTTTTTAATCATATTTACCCTATCTATGTGGCGTGGAATTATTATAGTTAATAAATTTTTGTATTTTTTTTTCAACTTTTTATGAACAAAAGCACAAAATCTTTCCTCAGAATGGTGTGTACTTGAAGCACACCATATTTTTTTAGAATTTAAAAATTTTTTAAGATTATAATTTAAATTTACTTGTTCTTTTTCTGATTGGGCAAATTTGAGATTTCCTATAAATCTAACATTATTTGCACCTAATTTTTTTAAGAATATTATTGACTCTTTATTAGAAGAATAGCATTGATAAAAAATACTAAAAATTTTTTTTGAAAAACTTGAGAATATTTTCCACCTTTTAAAGCTTTTTTTTGTAATTCTTCCATTTAATAGAATAATTGGAATACTTTTTCTTTTTAAATTTAAAAACATATTTGGCCAAACTTCTGAATCAATAAAAAAAACAGAGGATGGTTTCCAATATCTCAAAAATTTTTTGGAATGAAAATTTGTATCTATTGGAAAAAATTGATGCACAACTTTTTTAAATTTCATTTTTTGCAATATTTTTGATGAACTCAATGTATTAGAAGTAATTAAAACTTTTTTAATTGATCTGTTTTTTTCTAATTTTTCTACAATTGGAATTATACTTTGTAGTTCTCCTACACTTGCTCCATGAAACCAAATAAGTTTTCCAGGTATTCTTTTTTGACTGAAAAAACAAAACTTTTCTTTAAATCTTATTGGGTCTTCTTTTTTTTTTAACAATCTTATAATAATAATTAAAGGTGAGATTAATAAAATTAAATTTATTATTATTCTATATAGAATAATCATTATTAATTTTTAATCTGTTTTTCATAAAAGTTTTTATAAACTGATGACGATTTCAGCAGTTCATCATGATTACCTTCTCCTATTACTTCACCCTTATTTATCACGTATATTTTGTCTGAATTAAGTATTGTAGAAAGTCTATGTGCAATAACAATAGTCGTTCTGCCCTTAGTTAAAAAGTTTATAGCTTTTTGTATTTTACTCTCAGTTTCCGCGTCTAAAGATGATGTTGCCTCATCTAAAAGAATTATAGGAGTTTTTTTTAATATTGCTCTTGCTATTGATAACCTTTGTTTTTCTCCTCCTGAGAGTCTAACACCATTTTCACCAATCAAGGTATCATATTTGTTTGGTAATTTTTCAATAAATTCATCTGCGAATGAATTTTTGGCAGCCTCGTAAACTTCATCATCAGTAGCGTTTGAATTGGCATACAAAATATTATTTTTAATACTGTCATCAAATAAAGTTGTATCCTGACTAACTAAAGAAATATTTTTTCTTAGTGAAAATAGTGATGAGTCATAAATTGATTGATCATCAATTTTTATATCACCAGATTTACAATCAAAAAATCTTGGAATTAAATTTAAAATAGTTGATTTTCCTGCACCACTGTGACCAACCAAAGCAGTCATTTGTCCACCATGAATTTTTAAGTTAATAGAATTTAAAATTTGATCATTTTCATCTAGATATTTAAATTTCACGTTTTCAAAAGTGATTGACCCTTTGCTTATTAATATTTCTTTTGCATCTTTTTTTTCTTTAATATCATGAACTCTATCAATAATAGGCAAAACCCTTCTAGCACCTGCTAATCCTTGTTGCATGGTTATATTTAAGGTCGCAAGGGATCTCACAGGCTGATAAGCAAGCATCATTGCAGCAAGGAAAGAAAAGAAGTTATTAACTTCAAGCTCATCTTTTATGGCCAGCTTAGCAGCAATAAAAATTAATACAGCAATCATTATACCCGTTAAAGCTTCCATAATAGGCGAAGCCCTTACATAAATTATTGTAATTTTTTTATTTATTTCTTTTAATTTATTTATAACTTTATCTGCTCTTTGTTTCTCATATTTTTCTTTTTGAAAAATTTTCATTAGTCTGTGATTTTTAAAAATTTCAATTAAATAAGAGGTTAAAACAGCAGCTTCTTTCATTTGTTGAGTAGTTGCTTTACCAATCCTTTTTCCAAGAGATTTTGCTGCGAAGCTTGCAAGGGGAATCATAATAATTGCTATTAAAGACAATCTCCAATTTTGATAAAACATTACAGACAATAAACCAATTAAAGTTAAACTATCTTTAACTAAATTTAATGTAACAGTACTTATTAAAGCAATGATCATATTTACATCATTACTTAAGTTTGTAATAAAATTCCCAGAATGTTTATTATCTATCAGTTGAGTATCTGCATGGACTAAAGATGAAAACATATCAGTTTGAACATCTTTTCTTACATCTTCAGAAACAGCAATCATTATAATTTTTGCAAGATATAAAGAGATACCTTTTACAGCAAAAGCCAAAACAATACATGCTGGAATAATAAGCATGAGAGAAGTAGTTTTTTTTATGAATAGCTCGTTAATGGCTGGATCTAATAAATATGCAATAGAGGATGTGCTAGCAGCAAGAAGAAGAGCAAAAAAAACTGAAATTAAAATTCTCTTCAAATATTTTTTTGTGTAATCTCTGTAAAGTCTTTTTAAAGTTTCAAGATCACTCATTATTTAAAGCTTTCCTATTATTAAACTAGTAAAAATTAAAAAACCTAAATAATTATTTGATTTAAATGTATGAAGACAATTTTTAGTATTCTTTAAATTTAGTTTTTTGAGTTGCACAAAAAATAGCTTTATAAAGATTAAAATCAAGATCATATAATAAAAATAATTAAATTTAATTAAATAACCAATTACAATTAAAGATATAAAGAATAAGGAGTAAGACATATATAAAAATGTGTATGGAGTTTTTTTAAATTTTATTGAAGTTGATTTTAAGCCTATAATTTCATCATCTTTTATATCTTGAAACCCGTATATTGTGTCGTAACCAAGTGTCCAAAATATGGCCCCCAAATAAAAAATAATTGGAATTATATCTATTTGGTTAGTTGTTGAAGTCCATCCTAAAATTAGTCCATAATTAAAAGTAACACCTAAAAAAAGTTGTGGCCAATAAGTATATCTTTTCATTAAAGGATATGTAAAAGCAAGAGGCATTGATGCGAGTGCCAGATAAATTGTAAAATTATTAAAATTTATTAGAACAAAAAAAGCTATTAAACATAAAATAACAGCATAAAACAAACCAAGTTGTACAGAAATTTTTCCAGAGGCTATAGGTCTATTTTTTGTTCTAAAAACTTTTTTGTCAAATTTCCTATCAGCAATATCATTAATTATACACCCAGCTGATCTCATTAAAACTGCACCTAAAAAAAACAGCAGAAGATAAAAAAAATATATATGTTTTTTTTCTGAGAAATCGAATCCTATTGTAAGCCCCCAAGCACATGGCCAAAAAAGCAACATATACCCAATCGGTCTTTTTAATCTTGTAAGTTCAATAAATAAGTTTAATTGGTTCATAAATTTTACTTGTAAATAACAAAGGCAAGATTGATAATCAAACTGATTCGCATGAATATTGACTACACTGTTACCGCATTAATGTTTCCAGCAATACCTCTGTTAATGAGTGTATATAGCAATAGATTTCATTCATTAAGTATTTTGATCAGACAGTTACATGACGAGCATGTGTACGAAAAACATATTCCACCTGAATGGAAAAAACAATTCATTAATTTAAGTGGGAGGATTACACTTCTTAGATGGACAATTTTGTTTGCTGCTTTTGGATTTTTATTTAATATGTTGACAGTATTTGCTTTGTATTTAGATGAGGTTTTATTGGCTCGAGTTATTTTTGGCTCGTGTTGTTTATCAATGATTATATCAATCATTTTCTTTATACGAGAGATTCATATTTCAACAAATGCTCTAAAACTTCATATGTCTGATATGGATGTGGATGTGAATTAAGGTAAAATAATTGCAGGACCTAAAATTTTTCTTTCTTCCAATTCTTGATGTGCTTTAACTATTTCATCTAATGAATATTTTTTAAAAATATTTAATTTAAATTTTTTATTTATAAACATTTCAAAAACTTTTTTAGCAGCTTCATCTAATTCTTCTTTAGTTGTTGTATAATGGGCAATACTAGGTCTTGTTAAATACAAACCTTTTGGTGCCAAAGATTTAGCAACATTACATGGTTCTATTGGACCAGATGCATTTCCAAATGAAACCATCATTCCTCTAACTTTCAAACATTCAATTGAACCATCAAAAGTTTTTTTGCCTACACCATCATAAACCACTGGCACACCAATTCCATTTGTTATCTCTTTAACTTTTTCTGAAAAATTTTCTTTTGAATAATTAATTACATGTGCACATCCATTTGATTTTGCAATTTCAATTTTTTCATCTGACCCAACTGTTCCAATTACAGTACATCCTAAACTCTTAGCCCACTGACAAAATATTTGCCCAACACCGCCAGCTGCTGCATGAAATAAAATAGTTTCACCAGATTTAACCGGATAAGTTTTGTGTAGAAGATAGAAAACAGTAAAACCTTTAGTCATTAAAGTTACAACATTTTCTAATTCAATCTCACTAGGAACTTTTATTAACTTCTTTGTTGGAAAAATTCTATGAGTTGAATAGGAACCGATTGGCATTGATGCATACGCAACTCTATCACCAACTTTAAAATTTTTTACATCAGGACCAATTTTTTCAATTACTCCAGCACCTTCCATTCCAATATTTGATGGAAGTTCTACCGGGTAGAGCCCAGATCTATGATAGGTATCTATATAATTTAATCCAATCGCCTCATTTTTTATTAACACTTCACCAGATTTTGGATCGTTAAGTTTTATGTCTTTAATTTCTAAAACTTCTGGTCCACCAGTTTTGCTAATTACTACAGCTTTCATAATTTATTTTACAAATGTATCATTATGATAATCTTGAACAGCTTGCAAGATTTCAGCCTTAGTATTCATTACAAATGGTCCACCTCTTGCAATTTCTTCATTAATAGGTTTACCAGCAATTACTAAGAATTTTGCATTAGATTTAGCTTTTACTTTTAAATCTTCACCTGCAGATAATAATATTAGAATACTATCTTTCACATTATCATGTTTTTTCTCGCCAATTTCTATTTCTCCATTTATTAAATAAATAAATGAATTGTGAGTAGAAGGTAATTGAAAATTAAATTCATTATCTTTATTGAGTTCAACATCGAAATAAACTGGTTCAACATTATGTCCTTTAACAGGACCTTCAGCTTTTTCAAATTTACCAGCTATGACTTTTACTTGTTTTTCATCATCTTTATGAACAGCCATTTTGTCAGCATCAATATAAATATATTCTGGTTTACTCATCTTTAATTTAGCAGGCATATTAATCCATAATTGAAAACCATGAAGTTTTCCCTCTTTCATCGCAGGCATTTCAGAGTGAATAATACCACTACCAGTTTTCATCCACTGAACATCTCCTGCTGTCATTCTTCCCTCACCGCCAGTGCTATCTTTATGCTCAAATTCACCTGCAAGCATATAAGTAACTGTTTCAATTCCTCTATGAGGATGAGGAGGAAATCCCGCAATATAATCTTCACTATTTTCTGAACCAAATTCGTCTAACATTAAAAACGGATCAAAGTAATTTGGCTCAACACCAATACTTCTTTTCAATTTAACACCAGCACCATCTGAAGCTGGTATAGGATCAATTATTTTATTAACCTCTATAGATTTCATGCGGAGAACATAATAGTTAAAATCTATAATTCAATGTTACTTTTTTGTTTAAAAGTTTATTAAAAAGTTTAATAAACAAGTTTATGAGCTTCCGATCACAAGCTATACTTGATTTTTGGTTTAAGGAAACACCTTCTGAAAAACGTTTTAAAAAAGATGAAAAATTCGACCAATTAATTCGAGAAAAATTTCTAAACGATTATGAAAAAGCAAGTTTGAATGAATATGATGATTGGCAAGACACTGCTTTAGGAAGTCTTGCATTAGTTATCTTATTTGATCAATTTTCTAGAAATATGTTTAGAGATCACAAAAGAGCTTTTGAACAAGACTCAAAGACAAGATTAATTGTTCATTATGCAATTAAGTCTGATTTCTTAAAAGAGATGGATCAAAGTCAAAGATTTTTTATGTTATTACCTTTAATTCATAGCGAAGAAATGTTCGACCATGAAATGGCATATCATTTTATGGAATTATACCTTCAAGAACATCCTGATTTGGTTAGTATAAAAAAATTTTGGAAAGATCATACTAAAGCAATCAAAAGATTTAATAGATATCCTCATAGAAATAAAATTTTAGGAAGAGAATCTACTAAAGAAGAGATTGAGTTTTTGAATGGACCAAATTCTTCCTGGTAATTTCTATCCACATCTATTACATCGAATAGTAGCAAACATATCATCCCAGTCAGTTTCTTTTTCTTCTACATAATCCAACAAACATCTTAAAGCCTTAGATTGATCTGGAAGATCATATTTATCAACTATTTGTTCTAACATCTTTTCTGAGTCAGAATAAATTTCGAAAGACACATCTTTTTTTTCACTCATATTTTCTCCTTTTTAATTATGTCTCCTTGAATATATTTATAAATTAAATTGGAGTTTTTGATATGTGCGAAATGTCTGACCTATAACAAGCTTAATAAATCTGACAAATCTTTGATCTCAGAATTAGGTTTATAGTCTAAGTTATCAAAAATATTTTTATTTCTGTTTACCCAAATAGCATCATAACCATAATTACCTCCACCAGAAATATCCCAGGTATTTGCACTTAAAAAAGCTATTTCATTTTTTTTAATACGATATTTTTGAACAGGCATGTCATAAACTTTAGAATCAGGTTTATAAATTCCTACTTGTTCGATTGAAAAAATATCATCAAAAATATTATCTAAGTTATTATTTTTGACTAATTCGTCTAATAAAGCAGGGGTTCCATTAGATAAAATTGCTAATTTAAATTTTTTTTTTTCTTTAAGTGTTTTTAAAGCTTGAGGAACTTCTTTAAAAGGAGAGAGAACTTTGTACAAATTTAATAATTCATTTCTCATTGAAGAATTTATATTAAAAACTTTCATAGATTTATCCAAACTATCCTCCGTTACTTGCCAAAAATTTTTATGTCTATTCATTAAACTTCGTAGCCAAGTATATTCCAATTGAGTTGTTCTCCAATAGTTTGCAAAACCTTCCCACTTATCTCCAATTTTATTTTTACATTTTTCTGCAGCAGAATTGACATCAAATAGTGTGCCATAAGCATCAAATATTATTGCTTTAATATTTTTCATAAACTAACTTAACACAAATGAGTAATATAAGATTATTTTTTTCAAATCTATTATCAGCTGACATGACTGATAAACTGGACAAATCCCAATCTCATTATTTAGTTAAAGTAATGAGAGTCAAAGAAAATGAAGTTTTCTCTTTATTTAATAAAAATGGAGAGTGGGAGGCAAAAATTTTAAATATATCAAAAAGTATTGTTGAATTTCAAACAACTAAGCAATTAAGACAAAAAGAAAATACAAAAGAATTATGGTTAGCTTTCTCGCCAATTAAATCAAACTTCCAGAATTTTATGATACAAAAAGCAACAGAGCTAGGAGTAACAAAATTTTTACCAATTATATTTGATAGAACTATTGTTAGAAAAATTAATAAAGAACGATTGGAAAAAATAGTTATTGAAGCAAGTGAACAATCGAATCGTATTCATGTACCAATAATTGAGGAGTCTCAAAATTTAACTAATTTTTTAAAAACTAATTCAATAGATTTAATTTTTACAGATTTAAATTCAAAAAATAATAAAATTGATAAATCAAAACTTACAGACAGACCAGTTTGTATAATCATAGGCCCAGAAGGTGATTTTTCAGAAGCTGAAAGAGATAAGATTCTCTCTTTTAAAGGCGTTCAATCAGTCAAAATTAATGAGAATATTTTAAGATCAGAAACAGCCGTCATATCTGCAATTTCGATCGTAAATTATGTGATTAATTGATAAATTGTCGCGAAAACTAAAGTGTAATTTTCACAAAAGAGCTTTATATAGCTATTAAAAATGAAAAAAATTTTATTAATAATTTCTAGTTTTTTTATCACGGTAGAAACATCTGCTAATCAACCAAAAGATTGGCAACTAGGTTTTCAAAATCCTGCATCAGATGGAATGAGAGATATTGTCAATTTTCATAACAATCTTTTACTTCCAATCATAATTGCAATAAGTGTTTTTGTTTTATTTTTGATGCTTTATGCATGTGTAAGATTTAGAGCCTCAGCAAATCCAAATCCATCTAAAAGAACTCATAATGTAACTGTTGAAATTTTATGGACCTTAATTCCATGTTTGATTTTAATAGTTATGGCAGTACCTTCATTTCAAATTTTATATAAACAAGATACGATTCCAAAAGCAGATTTAACTATTAAAGCCATTGGATACCAGTGGTACTGGGGATACGAATATCCTGATGAAAATATTATCTTTGATTCTTATATGGTTGAAGAAAAAGATTTAAGAGCTGATCAACCTAGACTACTTGCAGTAGACAACGAAGTAGTTGTACCAGTTGATAAAGTTATAAAAGTTTTAATTACAGCTAACGATGTATTACATGCATGGGCATTACCAGCTTTTGGAGTAAAAAGGGACGCGGTTCCAGGAAGAATTAATGAAACATGGTTTAAAGCAGAAAAAGTAGGAACATACTATGGTCAATGCTCGGAACTTTGTGGAATTAAGCATGCTTTTATGCCAATAACTGTTAAAGTTGTAAGTGAAGAAGATTATCAAGAATGGCTATCAGAGGCGCGAGTAAAATTTGCAAATGAAGAAATTGAAAACAATAAATTAAAACTAGCGAGTAAATAAACATGTATACACAAACAGCATCACACGACGATCATCATACCCCAACAGGTTGGAAACGTTGGGCATATTCAACTAATCACAAAGATATAGGTACAATGTATCTAATCTTTGCAATTGTTGCTGGGGTAATAGGAACAGCATTTTCAGTTTTAATGAGAATGGAATTGATGCATCCAGGTGATGGTATTTTAGGTGGAAATTATCACTTATATAATGTGCTAGTTACAGGTCATGGTTTAATCATGATTTTCTTTATGGTGATGCCAGCAATGATAGGTGGCTTTGGTAATTGGTTTGTACCAATTATGATTGGTGCACCTGATATGGCATTTCCAAGAATGAATAATATTTCTTTCTGGTTATTACCAGTTTCATTAACATTATTAATTCTATCAATTTTTGTAGATGGACCTCCAGGTCAAACAGGAGTCGGTGGCGGATGGACTATTTATCCTCCATTGTCTTCAAAAGCAGGTCAACCAGGTCCTGCAATGGACTTAGCAATTCTAAGTTTACATTTAGCAGGCGCTTCATCCATTTTAGGAGCAGTTAACTTTATCACAACAATTTTAAATATGAGAACTCCGGGTATGACATTGCATAAGATGCCTTTATTTGCTTGGTCAATTTTAGTAACAGCATTTTTATTACTGTTGTCTTTACCTGTGCTTGCTGGTGCAATAACAATGTTATTAACTGACAGAAATTTTGGAACAGCCTTCTTTGAAGCACAAACTGGGGGTGATCCTGTGTTATTCCAACATTTGTTTTGGTTCTTTGGTCATCCGGAAGTTTATATTTTAATTCTCCCTGGCTTCGGAATGATCAGTCATATAGTTTCAACATTTTCAAGAAAACCAGTTTTTGGTTATTTAGGAATGGCTTATGCTATGGTTGCGATTGGAATTGTAGGGTTTGTTGTGTGGGCACACCATATGTACACAGTAGGTTTGAGCACAGATACAAAAGCTTATTTCTTAGCTGCTACGATGATTATAGCTGTACCAACAGGTATTAAAATTTTCTCATGGATTGCTACAATGTGGGGTGGATCAATATCTTTTAAAACTCCCATGGTATGGGCACTTGGATTTATTTTTATGTTTACAGTTGGTGGCGTTACTGGAGTAGTCCTAGCAAATGCAGGAGTAGATACTGCTATGCATGACACTTACTATGTAGTTGCTCACTTTCATTATGTATTATCATTAGGTGCTGTTTTCGCAATTTTTGCTGGTTTCTACTATTGGTTTTCAAAAATGTCAGGATATGAATATTCAGAGTGGCTAGGACACTTGCACTTTTGGCTAACTTTTATTGGTGTAAATTTAATTTTTTTCCCACAGCATTTTTTAGGATTAGCAGGAATGCCTAGAAGATATGCTGATTACCCCGATGCATTTGCAGGATGGAATTATATTTCTTCAGTTGGATCGTATGTTGCAGTCGCTGGATTAGCAGTATTTTTTGTAAATCTTATTTACTCATTTGCGAAGAAAAAAGCAGCTGCACAAAATCCATGGGGAGTAGGAGCTACAACTCTAGAATGGACAGTGCCATCTCCACCTAACTTCCATACTTTTGAAGAATTGCCAAAGTTTGAGAATGACCAGGAAACACAAAAATCTCATAGCTAATAAAAAAGAGCAAAAAATAGATGAGTAATTTAAGATTAAAAAAAAGAAGTTTAAGTCAGGAAGATTTATTTAATTTTTCTGAATTATTTAAACTAATGAAGCCAAGAGTAATGTCATTAGTAATTTTTACTTGCGCTGTTGGTTTGTTGACAGCCCCAAATTTAGTTTCTACAAAAGATGCTATTGTAGGGATTTTATTAGTTTCTTTAGGAGCGGGTGCAGCTGGAGCACTTAACATGTGGTATGAGTCTGACCTTGATGCTTTAATGACAAGGACCTGTTTAAGACCTATACCAACTGGAAAGGTTAATAAAAATCAAGCTCTGATTTTTGGAGTTACTCTATCAATTATTTCGGTAGTAGCATTAGATTATTTTACAAATAGAATCTCCGCAGCTATTTTACTTTTAACGATTCTATTTTATGTTTTTGTTTACACAATCTGGTTAAAAAGAAGAACGCCTCAAAATATTGTTATTGGTGGAGCTGCTGGAGCTTTCCCCCCAGTTATTGGATGGACAATAGCTACCGGCTCTTTATCTATCGAGCCTTTAGCTTTTTTTTTAATAATTTTTTTTTGGACGCCCTCACATTTTTGGGCTTTGAGCTTGTATAAATCAGATGATTATAAAAAAGCAAATATACCAATGTTACCACTAACTAATGGAGTTGAGAGCACTAAGACTAATATATTTGTTTATTCGTTGTTGATGCTGCCAGTTATTATTTTTCCTTTTTGGATAAACTTTGTAGGTTTAGTTTATTTAATACCTTCCTTGATGTTAACTCTTTATTACAATTTTTTATGTTATGAGCTTTATAATTTTAAGAAAAATAAGTTTGACCCAAAAAAAGCTAAATCAATATTTGGATATTCTATTTTATATTTATTTTTGATATTTGTACTTTTTCTGATAGATAAGATTTTATGATAACACCTGACAAAAAAACAAAGAGAAAAAATATATTAACTGCTATAGCAATTATTGCTTTTATGATTTTTCTTTTCTTATTTACACTTTATAATACTGGAGTATTTGACAGATCAATATGATGCAAAAAAATAAAATCACCCCTTTAATATTATCAGCAATTTTTGTTTTAATGTTGGGCTTGTCATACGCAGCTGTACCTTTATATGATTTGTTTTGTAGGGTAACTGGTTTTGGTGGAACTACTCAAATTTCAAATGATGCTCCAAAAATAGTATTAAACAAGGTAGTTAGTGTAAGATTTGACACTAATGTAAATAATTTACCGTGGGATTTTAAGGCAAAAAAAAATGTTATTGATGTAAAAGTTGGCCAGGTCAATAAAATAGAATTTGAAGTCCAAAATTATGGTAACGAGCCTACCGCTGGTGTTGCTAGTTTTAATGTTTCGCCGGCAAGCTTTGGCAAATATTATAGCAAATTAGGATGTTTTTGCTTCGAGAAGCAAACATTAAAAGCAGGAGAAAAAGCAACATATGTTATGACTTTTTATTTGGACCCCGAAATGATCAATGATCCGACAGTTAAAAACTTACAAGATGTAACTATGTCGTATACTTTTTTCTCGACAGATTACTATAAACAATCATAATTTAAAAAATGTCAGCAGAAAAAAAACATGATTATCATTTAGTAGACCCAAGTCCTTGGCCTATCTATGTTTCATTTTCATGTTTAATTCTGGCATTAGGGTCTGTTTACTATCTTCATACAGACGTATCATGGGGAATGTATCTTGGCTTTGCTCTGTTAATTTATGGAGCTTACATGTGGTTTAGAGATGTTGTGATTGAGGCTGAGCACCAAGGACACCATACACCTGTTGTTCAAATTCATCATCGTTATGGTATGACACTATTTATTGCCTCAGAGGTAATGTTTTTTGTTGCATGGTTTTGGGCATATTTTGATGTAAGTTTATTTCCTAATGATTTTGTTGGAAACGTTTGGCCACCAAAAGATATTGAAACATTTGATCCATGGGACATTCCTTTAATAAATACATTAATTTTGTTATTATCGGGAACAACAGTTACATGGTCTCATCATGCCCTTCTAGAAGATGATAGAAAAAGTTTTATCCAAGGTTTATGGTTGACTGTTATACTAGGTTTTTGTTTTACTTTATTACAAATTTATGAGTATCAACATGCATCATTTTCTTTTTCAGATCATATTTATGGTTCAGTATTTTATATGGCAACAGGATTTCATGGTTTCCATGTACTAGTTGGAACGATATTTTTAGCTGTATGTTTGTTTAGAGGCAAAAGAGGACACTTTAATAAAGATCATCATTTTGGATTCGAGGCTGCTGCATGGTATTGGCATTTTGTTGATGTTGTGTGGCTATTCTTGTTCGCAGCTATCTATATTTGGGGAAGTTAAATTTAGGTCTTTGAAACATAAGTTTTTATTTTCTGTTTTTATAATTTTTTTTATACTTGTTTTTATTGCATTAGGAAGTTGGCAAATAATACGCTTAAATTGGAAAAATAATCTCATCTTAGAAATTGAAAACTCGTTAAAAAATCCCCCAGTAGAGCTAACAAAGACAAATAAAGAAAATTTTCTTAAAATAAAAACATCGGGAGTCATTGATTTTGAAAAACAAATTTATTTATATAACTTGAACGACTCTGGTACACCAGGATTTGAGGTTATAAATCCAATTTTAATTGATAATGAGAATTACTTAATCAATCGTGGCTGGATACCATTTGAGAAGAAGGATTCTTCAGAAGTAAATATATTTGACCAAAACAATATAATAGGAACTCTCAAAATTCAGGGAAGAAAAAATATTTTTAAACCTGACAATGATATTAAAGAAAATTACTGGTTTAGCTTAAATAGAGAAGATATTTTGAAATTTACAGGTAAAAATTTTTCAAAATATATAATTTACCTGGATGGAAATTATCAACTTCCTCGACCAAAAAAAATTACAGCTAATATTTCTAATAATCACAAAAAATACGCAATGACATGGTTTTCATTAGCGATTTCAATTCTTTTGCTATATTTATATTTTAGAAAAAAGAATTATTAAATGAATTATATAAGCACAAGAAATAATAATAAAAACTTTACTTTTAAGGATGTTTTTCTAAAAGGTTTGGCGGATGATGGTGGCCTTTTTGTACCTAAATTAATCAAGCAATTTAAAAAAGAGGACTTAGATAATTTAAGCAACCTTAGTTATAAAGATTTAGCTGCTGAAATAATTTATCCTTTCATTGGAGATTTCATGTCTAAAGATGAATTAACTTCAATAATCTCAAATTCATACTCAAATTTCAGATCTGACGATGTAGTAAAAATTTCTGTTTTAGGAAATTTAAAAGTTTTAGAGCTATTTCATGGGCCTACTCTTGCTTTTAAAGATATCGCAATGCAATTAATTGGCAATTTTTACCAATACCACTTAGAGAGTGATCAAAAAAAAATTAATATTATTGTAGCAACATCAGGTGATACTGGTGCAGCTGCAATAGATGCATTAAAAGGAAAAAGTAATTTAAATGTTTTTGTATTGCATCCAAATAATAAAATTTCACCAGTACAAAGAAAACTAATGACAATACATGAAGAGAACAATGTATTTAATATTGCAGTAGAGGGCAATTTTGATGATTGTCAAAATTTAGTGAAAGCAATGTTCAATGACGGAAAGTTTTCCAAAGCAATTAATATGTCAGGTGTAAACTCAATTAATTGGGCAAGAATTATTGCTCAATCTGTGTATTATTTTTACGCTTACTTTAAAATTGGAAATGGTAAGCCTTTATCCTTTTCTGTTCCAACAGGAAACTTTGGTGATATTTATGCGGGTTATTTAGCAAAAAAACTAGGCCTTCCAATTGATAAACTAATCGTAGCTACAAATAAAAATGACATACTACATAGAGCTATATCTAGTGGTGATTACAATCAAAAGAAAGTCGAGGAGACAAATACACCAAGTATGGATATACAAATAGCAAGTAATTTTGAAAGGCTTTTGTACGACGTAAAAGATTGTAATTCAGAAGTAACAAAAGATGCTATGGCTGAAATAAAAAATAATACTTATAAAATTGATAAAGACGATCTAGATAAAATTAAAAAAAATTTTATATCTGAAATGCTTGATGAAAACGAGACTGTTGAAATGATAAAAACTATCAATGATCAACATCAGATGGTAGTTGATCCGCATACTGCAGTGGGTATTGGTGCTGTGAGAAAATTAGGATTGGAAAAAAATTGTGTTGTATTATCAACTGCACACCCATGTAAATTTCCAAAAGCAATTAAAGATGCAATTTCAAAAACTGAAAATTTACCAGAAAGTCTTAAATATGTTAATGAAAGAAAAGAAAAATTTGAGGTTCTTCCCAATGATCTAGAGAAAGTCAAAGACTATGTAATGAATTCAATATGAAACTAAAAATAAAAGATAAAATTCCAGATACAGAAATTTTCCACCTTGTTGATGGAGAACCTCAAAAAAGCAAATTAAGTGAAATTATTGGTAATGGTAAAGTAGTTTTGTTTGGTTTACCTGGGGCATTTACATCGACTTGCTCTAAACTTCATCTTCCCGGATTTGTGGCAAATGCAGATAAAATAAAAGCAAAAGGAATAGAAAATATATTTTGTTTATCAGTGAATGATCCTTATGTGATGAATGGCTGGGGAGAGATTAATAGTACTGGAGATAAAATTAAAATGTTATCTGACCCATATTTATTATTTACGAAAGCAATTGGAGCAGAAGTTGATCGTAATGCAAAAGGAATGGGAATTAGATCTAATCGTTATTTAATGGTAATTGAAAATTTTACAGTGCTTAATATTCATGTTGAAAAAGAAACTAAAGAATGTGGTCTTACTTCAGCAGAAAGCTTATTAAATAATCTATAACTCAGCTGCAGTTCTAGCAAGTAAATCTACTTCATTATTTAACTTATCAGTTGAATGTCCTTTTACCCAATTCCAACTTATTTCAAATTCCGTATTAAGTAGATCTAATTCTGTCCAAAACTCTTTATTGCTCACGTCTTTTTTGTTTGCCGTTTTCCATCCATTTTTTTTCCAATTATGTATCCATTCTGTTATTCCAGATTTTACGTATTTAGAGTCTGTAAAAATTTGGACTTTACTACCCTTTGGAATTTCTTTAAGAGCTTTTATAGGTGCTAATAATTCCATTTGATTATTTGTTGTATCTTTCTTACTTCCTTTTATCTCAGTTTTTTTTCCATTATTTAAAATAATTGCTGCCCATCCACCCTTGCCTGGATTTCCAATACATGAACCATCAGTATATATTTTTATCATTAATTTAAATAATCTTTATAAGTTTTTAAATTATTATGTATTACTAATTTTTGATAATATTCTCTAGGGTCTTTGATTTTTATTAAAGCTGTTTTAGGGGTATTTGTATAGTCATAAAGTCTTGTTAGAAAATACCTAATTGCAGCTCCACGACATAGAATATTTAATGATTTTTTCTCTTTTTGTGAGATCTTTTTTATACTTTCATATCCTTTGATTAAATTCTTAACTTTTTTTTTATTAATAGTGAATTCTGTTTTATTTTTTTCAAAACATAAGGCATTTACACATATAGCAATTTCGTACATATAGTAATCATTAGCTGCAAAATAAAAATCAATTAGCCCAGATAATTTGTTATTTTTAAAAAAGATATTATCAATGAATAAATCTCCGTGAATTATTCCGTTGGGTAAAATTTTAGGCCATTTTCTCTTAATGTCTTTTAGGTTATTTTTTAAAAATTTTTCTAAATTTATAAATTTTTTAGATTTGAATTTAATACTATTTAATAGTGGATTTAGATTTTTAATTCCCATAGAGTTTTTTCTATAAAGATTAATTTTTTTTGATGATAAGTGCATTTGAGCAACCATTCTGCCAATATCGAAGCAATTTCTATTATTGAGTTTTCTTTTATCTTTTCCTTTAAGGAAGGTTACGATACATGCTGATTTACCTTTTAATTTAAAAATAAAACTACCCTGACGATTTTTAAGGGGTTTGGGACAGGCAATGTTTAGATCACTTAACTGATCCATTAATTTCATAAAAAAAGGTATTTCTTTTTTTTTTACTCTTTTTTCAAAGATTGTGAGAATAAATTTTTTATTTTTTGATTTTAATAAGTAATTAGTATTTTCAATGCCTTGCTTAATACCTTTAAAACTTTTAAAATTTAGAAAGTCAAATTTTTTATTTATAAAGGAAATATCCTTTTTGTTTATCTTAGTATAAACAGCCATTTAATTTAATTTTTTTGGAACTTTGAAAACAACATCTTCTTTTATTATCTCAACTTCATCTATAGAAACCTTAAATTTTTTCTTTAAATTTGATATGAAATTTTCAACCAGTATCTCGGGTGCTGAGGCTCCTGAAGATATTCCAATAGTATTAGAATTTTCGATAAGATCATAAGGTATTTCACTTTGAGAATGAATCAATTGTGAGTTCATGCATCCAGATTTTTTTGCCACCTCTACCAGCCTAACCGAATTTGATGAATTTCTACTTCCTATCACAAAAAACATATCACAATTTTTGGCAATATTTTTTACTGCCATTTGTCTATTTGTTGTTGCATAACAAATATCTTCTTTGTGAGGCTCGCGAATTTTAGGAAATCTTTTCTTTAAAATTTGAATAATATCTTTTGTATCATCAACCGAAAGAGTTGTTTGAGTAACAAAAGCTAATTGTTTTTTTTGTTCAAATTTATAATTTCTTGCTTCTTCCTCATTTTGAATGAGATCAATTGATCCCTTAGGTAGTTGACCCATTGTCCCTATTACTTCAGGATGGTTTTGATGGCCAATTAGAACTAAATGATATTCTGCTTTATGCAAATTTTCTGCTTCCCTATGAACCTTTGAAACAAGTGGGCAAGTTGCGTCAACATATGTCATTTTATAACTTTCAGCATCAAGAGGGACTTTTTTTGGAACTCCGTGAGCTGAAAAAATTACCGGTCTTGTTTTATCTTTTATTTCCTCTAATTCCTCTACAAAAATTGCTCCTTTTTTTTTTAAATCATCTACTACAAATTTATTATGAACTATTTCATGTCTTACATAAACTGGAGCGCCATATTTGTTAAGAGCTTTTTCAACAATTTCAATTGCTCTTTCAACACCAGCACAAAAACCTCTTGGTGCCGATAATAAAATTTTAATTTCTTTGTTTTTCATTTTTTTCTAATAAATATTCGAGCAATATATGCGGAAAAGTTAAAGACGCCAAACCTATAAATATAACCTTTAATATAGCGTCATCTAAAACATAAAAATTTGTTAAAATATAAACACTTAATATAAATAATATTGCAGTTATTAAAGTTAAGGGGAGAGCTTGCTTAATAAATTTATTAAAGCCTACTTTAATCTCATTCTTATCAAATTCATATATCAATGAAAAAGAATGTCTTACTGAATGTAAAAAACAAAAATAGATAGTAAAGGCAACGAGTGGTGATAAAAAAATATTTAGAAATAAAACCGTTAACCAGTCTGCTAGAAAAAAACCCTCATTATTTGATTTATAAACTATTATAATATTTGCAATTAAACTTATTAAAATAAAACCAAATAAAAAATTTTCATTTGGTAAAATCATATCTACATTTAAAATTTTAAAAATTTCTAATGTTTCATTAGTATGAAAAGTTAGGGGTGCAATTACCACTAAAGATCCCTTTAAAAAATATAAAAGATTTTCAAATTTCATTTTTATAACATTTCCAACACAACAATCTTCTTTCCCAAAGTGATACGAAGCAACAATTAAAAACAATAGTAAAGTTAGCTGGGGAATTAAAATCCATAAAATAATTATTGATAATGAAATCATCATATAAATCGGAAAAAATAAAAATTTATTTTGAATTTTATAAATCTTCATTAAATTAAATCCTTTAACATGATCAAGTGCACCATGTGAAATACCAACAATAGATATTAAAAAAAAACACAATATTGTTTGAAAGGGCATAACAATTTCTTTTTTATCTAAAAATTCAGACATTGAAAAAATTATTATTAAGCAGAAAAAAAATAGAAAAAGGGAATATTGTTTATTAATTCTATATAAATTCATTTAGTCAAATAATGCTTTAATAAAAGTCCATTTTGGCATTTTCAAAATTATTTTTAAATCCTCAAAAAAATTACTCTTATTAGATAAAAATTTTATAACAGTCTTTGGCGAACTCTTAAACATTTTAAAGAAAATATCAGGCATTTTTTCAGGATGTTTTCTAAGAACTCTTAGGAAGATATCATCTAAAAATTGATATTTTTTACCAATGTTAAATTTTTTAGTCTTTGAAATATTTTCAATATTTTTACATATATACTTACTATGCTCTTGAATATTTAAAAATGTATATCCTGTGCTTAACCTAGTCATACCCCCAGCAGTTCCAATGTTTATTTGATTTTTTGTTTTTTCATATGTCGGGTAGAACAAGGGTATTGCACCTTCTTCCTTGTAGGTAATTTTATAATTTTTTAAGTTTAAATGATTTTCAATGTAATCTTTTATTTGATGGTCATAATCTTTTTGAGAATTATCATTCATTTTTGATAACCAAGTTGTTTCAACTAAAGCCTTAGTTTTTGAGTAGGGCAAGGTATAAAAAAAATGAACACTCTCTCTTTGATCACAGTCAAAATCCATAAGATTAAAAATTTTATCATCAAAAAAATCATTTTGTGTTTCGATTTCTACACCACAAAAATGTTGCCAGAGATTAAGATGATCTTTTTTAATTGATGGAACACTATTAAAAACAAAAGAATTTTTTGAATTTATTTCGTTTATATTTTTAAAGAAAGAAATACTTTTATTTTCTTTTAATTTGTTGTTAATTTTTTCGTAAAATAATCCACTATCAACAGTTTGGTATGGATAACTCTCACATTGTAAATGGTTAGTGTTTTTTGGAATATTTACTGTGAAATTTTCCCAGCTTTTCTTTACACAATCATCAAAGTTATGATTTGCTACTTTCCAAAAAGACCAAGTTTTATCTTTTTTATATTCTTCTCTTGGCTCAATAATTGCTAAAGTTTTATCTTTTAGCTTTTCATTTATTTCAAGCTCATATGCGAGAGATAATCCTGCACAACCACCTCCAATTATTATATAATCAAATTCTTTCATCTAAATTTATTTCTTCATTAATTAAATTATGATCATGTTGCACTTGATCATATTTTTCATTTTTTAATGATAGTTTAATTAAGTCAAAAATTGAGAGAAAAGTCTCTAAAACCTTTTCTGCTATTGAAACATATATTTTTCCTGAATTTTTATAATTTTCTAAATTTTTTTTTCTTAAAATCTTATGTCCTATTTTTCTATAAACCCTTCTGGCAACTAAAATAGAAAAACGAAAACTTATTGGTATATCTTTTATTGAATAAAATGAATTTTCATAAAAAGTATCAGCAAGAGCGATAGTTGATGAAATTTCCTCAAAATTTTCATTAATATAGAAACGATTATTCTTTGAATCTTCAATTACATCTCTCGATATATTAGTAAGTTGCATTGCAATACCAAGGTCAATAGCTGACATTAGTGAATTTTTTTTATTAACTTTTAGAATTTTTGCCATCATCAACCCAACAGTCCCAGCTACCCTGTAAGAGTAAATTAACAGATTTTTTTTTGAATTTAATTCAACCTTATCTTTAATATCTGACTCAATTCCAATTAATAAATCTTGAACAATTTTCAAAGATATGTTGAACTCTTCAATAAGATCCCACATATTTTTGATAATAGGATCATCGAATTTTTTTTTATTAAAATCACTTTCAAATTGATCAAATTTTTTTTTTTTATTTTCTAATTCGTCATTATCATCTGCGATATTGTCTGCGACTCTGCAAAAATCATACAAAGCTGAACATTTTTTTAAAGTTTCTTTGGGTAAAAAAAAACCAGCCCAACTAAATGATTTAGCATAAACAGATAAATAACTTTTATTAGACATTACAAAATTTTATCTAATACTTTTGCTGATGATAGTACCCCCGGCACACCAGCCCCAGGATGAGTTCCCGCTCCTACAAAATAAAGCCCATCATATATCTCAGATTTATTATGAAATCTAAAATAAGCTGATTGAGAAAATTTTGGTTGGATTGAAAAACCAGAACCATGTTTAGTATTTAAATCTTTTTCAAAGTAATCTGGTGTAAAATAAAAATCTTCAACAATGTTTTTTCTAAGGTTTGGCATTAAATCTTTTTCCATTTTGTCTATTACTAAATTTTTCATTTTTTCACCTTCATCAGACCAATTAATTTTTGACTGATTATTTGGGACTGGGACCAAAACATAAAAACAATCTTGTCCTAGAGGGGCCATAGACTTATCAGTAGCAGATGGTCTGTGAAGATAATAACTAATATCGTTATTCAATTTTTTATTTTCAAAAATATCATCAAGATGTTCTTTATATTTGTTACCAAATTTTATTGTATGATGTTCTACATTGTTATAAGTTTTTTTGGTTCCAAAATAATATACGAATAACCCCATAGAATATTCCATTCTATTTTTTTTCCAATTAAACATGAATGAATTATTTTTATTTCCATTTAACATTTTTTCATAAACTGCAGGTGGGTCTGCATTACAAACAACATTATTAGTCTCAATATTAGTATGATTATCTAACTGAACACCAGTTATTTTGTTACCGTTAGAAATAATTTTAGTTACTTCATGACCTTTTATTATTTTTATACCAACCTCATCCATTAATTTTTCAAAACCTTTAATAATATTTCCTGTTCCCCCCATTGAATAATGTATTCCCCATTTTTTTTCTAAATACAAAATTAGTCCATAAATTGAAGTTGTTGTAAATGGATTACCACCAACTAAAAGAGGGTGCATACTTAACATCCTTCTTAATTTTTCATTTTTTATATAAGATGAAACTAACGAATAAACTGACTTATAGCTTTTGAGTTTTAACAAGGCTGGCAGTTGTTTCATCATTACAAAAGGTTTGTCAAACGGAACACTGGCAAGCTCTGTAAATCCTTTATCAAAAATTTTTTTCGTAAAATTAACTAATTTTTCATAACCTTCGACATCATCTTTATTTATTTCTTTAATTTGTCTTTTCATCTCTGTTTCATCGCCTGAATAATTAAATTTTGAATTATCTTCAAAAACAAATTGATACCAAATTTTTAATGGAGAAAGCTCAATATAATCTTTTGGATCTTTTTTAAATAATTCAAATAATTCATTGATTAAATAGGGTGCGGTAATTACTGTAGGGCCACCATCGTAGATAAAACCATTTTTTTTGAAAACTCTAGCTCTACCACCAAGATCTGCGTGTTTTTCAATTAATATAACCTTGTGGCCTTTAGCTTTAAGACGAAGTGCAGCAGCTATACCTCCAAAACCAGAGCCAATCACAACAGAATTCATGGTCATAATTTATAGTTTT